>NZ_JANQDF010000128.1:0-30092 GCF_029891675.1 Anabaenopsis tanganyikae CS-531 | reverse complement strand
CGGGCGGGTAATGAGCCGGGACATAAATGGTGCGCGGGGGATTTTCCTACGTGCATTGGTTGATACGCCCTCTCTTAAAGAGTGTATTTGTTAGTGAATGTTAGCAAAAAAGTATCGGGAGCCTTCCGACTATAGCAGATGGCAACGGAGGACTTTTGTCCTCACTGCAAACCTTGAATTTTTATGGTGTTTTGTGATTTAATTATGGCTATTTGGTTCAGTTTGTGTGGCGTGGCTTTGGTGGTAGCTTATCTGTTGGGTTCTTTTCCCACTGGCTACATTGCGGGAAAGCTCTTACAGGGTATTGATATTCGCGAAGTTGGTTCGGGTTCAACCGGCGCAACTAATGTATTGCGCACTTTAGGGAAAGGCCCGGGCGCTCTGGTTTTAGTAATTGATTGCTTCAAGGGAGTTTTAGCGATCGCAGTTGTTTACTGGTTATTTTCCTTTGCTCCTACTCAAAATCTTCTCCCCTCAACGGTAAATATCCAACTTTGGCAATCTTGGATGATTACTTTAGTGGGGTTATTAGCTATCCTGGGACACAGTAAATCAATTTTTCTCGGCTTCTCTGGCGGTAAGTCTGTAGCTACCAGCTTAGGAATTTTATTAGCGATGAATTGGCAAGTAGGATTAGCTACAGCCGCAGTGTTTGCTGTGTTTATAGCTATATCCAGAATTGTATCATTAAGTTCCATTGCCGGTGCGATCGCTGTGCCGATTTTGATGTTAACTCTACATCAACCGCTACCCTATATCCTGTTTGGTATTGCTGGGGGAATTTACGTAATTTTCCGCCATCGTGCTAACATTCAGCGACTACTTGCAGGTATAGAGCCAAAAATCGGGCAAAAGCTAGCAACAGAAACAACTACTGATAGCTAGCTATCTAATTAATCACTTACCTGTCAGCTTCACTAGACCAATACCACCAAAGTAGAGTCCTAAAACTGCTCCTGCTAAGAGACTTTGGGTCAGGGGGTCAGTGGAAGGGGTGAGAACAGCACCGAGAACAACTGCTCCCATAATTACAAATCGCCAGCCAGAAATCATCTTTTGAGAGGAGACAATTCCCAAATTACCTAGTAATAATTGAATAATGGGAATTTGAAATGCTAAACCAGTACTAAATAATAGTAACAGCACAAATTCAAAGTATTTGTCAATAGACCATAGTTGATCTACCACATCTTCGCCGTAGCTAATGAAAAAATTCAAAGCTGCGGGAATTAATAGTAAATAAGCGAATACTAAACCCGTGACAAACAGCACACTAGAACCTAAAACCACCGGTCCGAGTAAGCGGCGTTCCCGCCGAGTTAGTCCCGGAAGAACAAACTGGATAATTTGGTAAAGAATGAAGGGGCTAGAAAGTACTAACCCACTGTAACCCGCTACTTTGATGGAAACAAAGAAATATTCCCCCGGAGCCAGTTGGAGAAACTTGACCCCTTGGGCGGGGACTTCCAGTAACTTAACAATGGGTTTCACGGCGATGAAGCAGCCAACAACACCAACTGCAACACCAATTAAAGAATAAAAAATCCGTTGTCGTAGCTCTTCTAGGTGGTCGAAAAGGGACATTTCCACTTCATCAGGCAACTCATTGAGAGCATCCGGTTCTGAGTTGCCGTATTCCTCTTGTTGGATATCAGGAGTAGTTACATCTTGTGAGGGTGTCATTAGTCATCTCAATAGGCAACATTTCTTAACTATTGTATCCGGCGAAGCAGTGACAAAACTATGTTTTTCCCAACAATGACTTACGCCAGACTAGGCTATCAGGATTTTATCTTTTCTTTTTGAATTACCTCTGGGGCAATTTGGGGTGTATCTGTGAATATCTTGCTACCTTGGCGGAAATTTCGGGGTTATAAAGTCTCAGATAATTCCAATAGTTACCAAATACTTGGCGCACGTAATTTTTAGTCTCATTAAAAGGAATATCTTCCACAAACTCATCTGGATCATCTTTGCCGATAGTCTGTAGCCATTTGGCGACGTTACCTGGACCAGCATTATAACTCGCGATCGCTAACATGGAGTTATTATTATACCGCCGATGGGTATAGTCTAAATACCATGTTCCCAGATTAATATTTTCGTTGGGGTCCTCTAAGTTAATTGTTATACTATCCAACTGAATTTGGGGAGCAATCCATTCACCTGTAGTCGGCATGATCTGCATTAAACCAGTAGCACCGACCACAGATCTAATTTTTGGCTCAAACATTGATTCCTGACGCATCAAACCAATTACCAGGAGGGGATTTAACTCTCGTTGAGCCGACCATTTTTTAATTTCCTGGCGATAGAGAAAAGGATAACGGGCTTGCCAATAACTTACCTGCTGGCTCAAAGCCTGATACTCCGCTTGTTCCTCTGGTGTTTCCCTGTCTTCGAGTCGAGAAATCAAGTTAATTCCTGCCAGATTTTGCCCTCTCACCAGGCGCATTAATCCCTCAGTAAACTGTTCTGCTACCGTGGGCTGTAGTTTATTGGTAAATTCTGTTTCCCATTGGAACCAAGCATCACGATCTTCACCCAGTAAATACAGTTCTTTGAAAGTTTCTGAACCGGCGGGGGGTACAGGTCGTTGCTGTAGAACTACTTCCGGCTGCAATTCCCTGATGTTGTCAAAATTACCCACATTCAGCCCCAGGGTTACAGCTGAACGCCAAGCATAGTAAGAGTGAGGAAATTGACTCAACACATACTCATAAGCTGCTTTAGCTTCCTTTTGTTGCCCTAGTCTGGTAGCCCATTTGCCCACCCAAAAGCCTGCTCTGGGAGCTAAAATACTATTAGGGTTCTCAGTCACAATTGGTTGTGCCCATTGCCAAGCCCCTAAGTAATCTTTGGCGTTGGCTTTCTCTTTGGCTTTGTTCCAGCGATACTCTGCGGCTTGATTAGAACTACCGTATTCACTTAATAGCAATTCCCACGCCTGTTGAGCCGACTTTTGATCATTTAGTCCCTGGTAAATTTTGGCTTTTTCTACTACTGCTATACTAGCTTGTTGAGGAAAATTAGCAATTATTCGGTCAAGATAGGGCAAAGCATCTTTACGGTTTTTAGCCAATTCAGCTAAACGCAATAGGGCTAGTCCGGTTTCCCTAGCATCGGGAAATTTTTCTACTAGTTGATTATAAATCGCCAATGCCTTTTCGGGTTGTTTACCTCCTATCTGTAAACCTCGCGCAGCGCGGTAAAGGTTGCGGGCTGTCTGGGGTGCTTTAACATAGGCATCACCAGCTCGTTCAAATTGATTATTTTCCCAGTAAGCTGTACCGACAATCTCCCAATCTATGGAAGCAACTGCTACGTTATCGCTATCGGGTTTGATATCTGGTTGTTTTACTAGCTCATCTAACACACCTACTATTCCCGGTTGGTGAAAGGCGTGTTGTGCTAAAATTAACCGTAAATTTGGCTGTTGGGGATTTTCTCTTAAGCGTTTATAAATAATTTCCCAGGTGAGGGGATGTGAGGGAAACTCTGCGATCGCCCGATCATGATGTTCTGGTAGGGCGATCATATACAGCGCTCTGGCTGTTGCGGCTGCTTGGGGATAATCTCGCAGCACTCTTTGTCGTAGATTGGAGGCTTGACGACTCTCACCGAGTATGTCCTGTGCTTGGGCTTGTTTGAGTAAAATATACGCGCCCAGACTGGGGTAAGTTTTTTCTAGTCCTTCTAGAAGACTTAAGGCCTTTTCTGCTTCCCTAATATTAATTAAATCACTGGCTAACAGATAACGGGCCCGTTCTCGGTCTGGTGAAATGGAACTATTGGCGATCGCTTCTAGTTTTTCTGCTCGTTCTTGTGGAGACTGTGATACTAATGGAAATACATCTGATTTGACTTGGCTAGCTGTAGAAATTTGTTCAGACTGATTTATGGCTGAGTTGAACCATTCCCCCCAGAATGTTCTGATGTTAGGGGTAGATAGGATTGCACCTGCTGAGAAGGCAAATAAGACTGCACCAGCAATCAAAGAAATCTGTTTTTTTTGTAGTTGATTTCCCATGGATACTCCCCCAAGACTATGGTTTAAGTTTTTGCAACTTTAGCATTGCTGGCACTGGGGTGTTATTTGTCAATCATAAATATTACAAATCATCCTAAATAATCCTAAAATATCTTCATATTATGGTGGTGTTTTGCCGGGGAGGGAGACGCGATAGCTATCGCGTCTGGTATGTTTTTCCCAAGAGCCAAAACACGAGTTATCTGTCTGGTGCGTTAGCTAGTGCTGGGGTTTGCCCTTTCAAACCAATCATCAATTTGAGGGCAAATACTTTGAAGATGGGTATGCGCTGCATCATCCACAAACCTAGGCGACGAATTACTACTAGTGGTAAAAAGTTATGAGAAAACATCCTATCTAATAGATCCGTGAAAGCTAGAATTGTCAGGTTTTCTGGTTTGCGCCAGCGTTCATAGCCTTTGAGGACTTGGAGGTTACCAATATCTTTACCTGCTTTATGTGCTGTTTGTAACACTTGGGCTAAAGCCGCCGCATCTCGAATCCCCAAGTTTAAACCTTGTCCGCCGACGGGATGACAATTGTGTGCGGCATCACCAATTAAGGCTAATCTGGGGAGAACATAGCGATCGCTTTGCATCAGTTGTACTCGAAAAATAAAGCGATCGCCCAGTAATTCTAGCTTACCCATTTGATTACCATAGCGGCGGGTGAGTTCTGCCAAAAACTCCTGGTCATCTAAAGCACACAAAGCCTCTGCTTCTGCGTGGGGGGCTGTCCAGACAATACGGCAACGGTTACCAGGTAGTGGTAAAATAGCAAACGGTCCACTAGGCCAAAATCGTTCGTAGGCAGTGTTATTGTGGGGTTTCTCTGGTTTAACAAATGCTACAATACAGGACTGCCAATATTTCCAGCCAGAAGTTTTAATTCCCGCAGCTTCCCGGATACGCGATCGCGAACCATCAGCAGCGACAATTAATTTACCGCGGACTGTCTGAATTTGGTCAGCAATTTTGACATCTATAGCCACAATCTCCTGCTGATATTCTGTCTTGACCACCTCAGCGGGACATAGATAAGTCACATTCTGACAATTGTGGACAAATTCCTGTAAAGGCTCTAACAAAGCTTGGTGTTCCGCCACATAACCCAATTCTGATGTACCTAAATCATCGGTGATAAATTCCACAACATCGGGATAATCGGCATCAGAAAGGCGAACTTGGCAATATTTTGCGATTTGAGGCGATATTTTTTCCCAAACACCAATTCCTTGGTAAATGAGCGCCGAAAGCATATGAACTGCATAAGCTTGTCCCTTCGCCACTGCTGCTGATGCAACTTTGGCCTCAATTAGCAGAATACTTAAGCCAGAGTCCTTTAAAGCTGCGGCTAAGGTTAAACCAATAATTCCACCGCCGACAATGACCAGATCATAGTCATATCCCTGATGATCTGGCGGTGTTTGTTGAGGAGAAATTTTTTGATGTAGCTGTGTGATCACCATTGTTAAGATTAATTAAGGCATCCTAATTATTATTTTTACGCAAACAGACAAATCCGTGCAAATATGGCCGGATTAATTAACCATAGATATAGATGATAGATGGTGCGCTACCCCACCCAGGATATTCGTCTAGGGTACACAGATAATCTTGACTGTAACTCCAAAGCAAGTCCGCCAAGAAATGGAAGCTGTGGGTTTAGTTTGGCGAGAAACCAAAAACTTGTTACCTCAGCAACACTTAATGATATTTGAAAAGCGGGTATAATATCTATACAGACTTATTGAGGACTTAAGTCCTCAATCAAAACCTTTAATTACCGGAGTGGCATCAGGCTAACGCTTTTGGCCACACTATCCCAAACTATCCAACTACAAGAATTATCCACATCTTCTGGATTATTGGTAACTTTAAAATACAGCTTTCCCTGTCCCTTGCGTTCAATGGCAAAGTCGGCATTTTGGGCGTAAACTACTGTAAATCCTTTGTCCCTCAAGCAATACATAGCCCAAGCCTTCAATGATTGCTTCTGTGGTTCATGGGGAATAGGTGGTTTTGTAATGGTTTCTTGGATAACTTGAAATATCTCCATTAGTTTCTCAGGGAAAATAAAATCGTTGTAGTGGAGGCATTTGTCCCGATACTAGTTTACCTCATCACAGAATGCAATGTGCTGTTTAGGTCTTGATGATGTTAATTTACACCAGACCGATTCGGTTTGAATAAACTTTCTGATGCGGTTTTAATCACAATATACAAAACTGGCACCACAAACAAACTTAAAAAAGTAGCGATTAACATCCCGCCAAATACTGCAGTTCCCAAGGACTGACGACTTCCTGCACCCGCACCGGTAGCAATGGTTAAGGGGAAAATACCCAGAAGTGTGGAAAATGCTGTCATTAAAATCGGGCGTAAACGTTCCTGTGCAGCTTCTACTGCGGCCTTAGTAATAGAAAGCCCTTCATTCCGTAATTGGTTGGCAAATTCTACGATTAAAATCGCGTTTTTACTCGCCAAACCAATCAGCATGACTAGACCGATTTGACAATAAATATCATTAGGAAAACCCCGCATTGATTGAGCCACAAGTGCGCCAAAAATTGCTAAAGGAACCGCTAAGAGGATAATTAGGGGGTCTATGTAGTTCTCATACTGAGCAGCCAAAACTAAAAAGACAAAGACAATTCCTAACCCAAAAATAATGGGTGCTAAACCGCCAGATTCTATTTCTTCCAATGCAGTTCCTGACCACTCATAACCAAAACCGGGTGGTAATACTTCTGCTGCTAACTGTTCCATGGTCTGAATGGCGCTTCCAGAACTAAATCCAGGGGACGCAGAACCATTGATTTCAATGGAGCGAAATAGATTATAGTGATTAATTACTTGCGCTCCCACAACCGAAGTAGTTTTAATTAAGTTTCTCAAGGGAATCATTTGATTAGTTTGAGAACGCACAACTAGTTGCTCAATATCCTGGGGGTTAGAGCGAAACTGTTTATCTGCCTGGACATATACGCGATAATTACGCTGTTGGAGGTTGAAATCATTAACATATTGAGAACCCAAAGCAGTTTGCAGAGTCCCAAAGATGTCATCTATGGAAACTTGCAGGGCTTTGGCTCGATTCCGATCTACTTCTACCAGTAATTGGGGTGTTTGCGCCGCAAAAGTAGTGAATACGGCTTGTAATCCTGGTGTTTGGTTGGCGCGGCCTAGCAGTTGACCCATGGATTGGACTAAACCTTGTAGGTCACTACCACCTCTACGGTCTTGCAGTTGAAGTTGGAATCCGCCAAAGTTACCTAACCCCTGAATCGGTGGGGGATTTACGGGAAAGACTCTGGCTTCTGGGATGGCGAATAGTTTCCCTCGTAATTTACCGAGTATGGCCTGTACTGATTGGTCAGGTCTGCTGCGTTCTGCCCAAGGTTGAAGGGTAGTAAATATAATACCATTATTAACAGTACTACCACTGAAACCAAAGCCACCCACTGCGAAGGTTCCCACGACTTCGGGAATTTGCAGGATTTCTTTTTCTACCTGGGCAATCACATCACTAGTATATTGCAGTGAAACTCCTTGTGGTCCTTGGACTAGTGTAATAAAAAAACCTTCGTCTTCTTCTGGGAGAAAAGCTGTAGGTACTGTAGTATAAAGCCAAGCAGTCATTCCCAAAGAAACGATGAATAGTCCGATGATCATATTTTTCCAGCGGACTATCAGGTGAAGCGATCGCTGATATAGTGTTCTTACCAAGTCAATAAACTGATTAATCTGGTAAAATACCCAACCCAGCCAGCCTGATAGCGATAGCGTGGCAGTTGGTTCCATAGGTTGTTGTCGTTGGCGTAGGAGTAAGGCACACAAAGAGGGTGTGAGAGTCAAAGCCAGAAAAGTAGAAATCACAATGGAAAAGGCGATGGTCAGGGCAAATTGGCGATACAGTGCGCCCGTGGTTCCCGGAAAAAATGCCACGGGAACAAACACAGCCATCAGCACCAAGGATGTAGCAATCACTGCACCAAACAATTCAGCCATAGATTCACTGGCCGCCTGGCGAGGACTCATTCCCTTATCCTGGATAAAACGGCTGATTTGCTCAACCACCACAATGGCATCATCTACCACCATCCCCGATGCTAAAGTCAGACCAAACAAAGTCAAACTATTAATAGAAAAGTCAAAAATCCGAGCAAAAATAAACGTCCCAATTAAAGATAGGGGAACTGTGAGAGCGGGAATTAAAGTCGTGCGCCAGTCCTGCAAAAAGACAAAAATTACAATCACAACTAGTACTACTGCTGTAATTAGAGTCTTGATCACCTCTGACATGGACTCTTCCACAAAGCGTGTAGTGTCAAAGGCCACCTGATACTGTATTCCCTGCGGAAAATTGGGAGCCAGTCGCGCCATTTCTTCCCTAACCCCCCGGGCGACATCTAAAGCATTACTCCCAGGAAGCTGGTAAATCCCCAAGCCTACAGCATCTTTAGCGCGATATCGCAAAAAGGTATTGTAATTTTCCGCACCCAGTTCTACCCTACCGACATCTTTCAGCTTAATTAACGTGCCATCATCGTTAGTTTTCAGGATAATTTCGGCAAATTCTTCCGGTTCTGTGAGTCTACTGGCAGCACGGACATCAATTTGATATCTTTGCCCTTCTGGAGCCGGTTCTTGACCAATTCTCCCGGCGCTCACCTGCAAATTTTGTTCCCTCAGGGTATTAACTACATCCTCAGTTGTCAGCCGCCGACTAGCCAGGCGATTGGGATCCAACCATAGACGCATTGCATAACGACGTTCACCAAAGATGACGACATTACCAACACCTTTAACCCTTTTTAAGACATCTGCTAAATAAAGGTCGGCATAGTTACTTAAAAATATATTGTCATACTGGTTATTCTCAGCAAATAGACCAATAGCTAAGATAATATTGTTAGATTGCTTTGTCACCCTCACGCCTGTTCGCTGTACAGCTTCTGGGAGTTGTGGACCGGCTATAGATACCCGATTTTGCACGTCCACAGCTGCAATATCTGGATTGCGGGATGAGTCGAAGGTGGCTGTAATCGTACTAGAGCCATCGTTACTACTACTAGAAGTAATGTAGCGGATACCTTGAATACCGTTGATTTGCCTTTCTAAGATATTTGTCACACCGCTTTCTACGTCCTCAGCACTAGCTCCGCTATAGTTGGCGGTGACGTTGATTTGAGTGGGAGCAATATCCGGGAAACGAGCAATGGGAAGTGTGGGAATACTAATCAACCCCAACAACAGCACAATTAATGCACAAACTGTGCTAAATACGGGTCTTTTGATAAAGAAATCAATAAACATAAGAAAATGAGGGAATGAGGAATTGTGGTGTCTCGGCGCTTTTACTGAGGCATCTTTTCAGGTAAAGGCATGATAGGCACACCATTAGTGAGATTGAGAATACCAGAAACAACAATTTTATCCCCGGTTTCGAGTCCCTCAATAACGTGATAATCGTTTCCTTGAATAGCTCCCAACTTCACGGGTTTTTGTTGGGCTACTAGGTTCGGCATTCCCGGTTGGGATTCTCTCGGCTCTTGAGCTACAAATACAAAAGTCTGTCCACCCATCCGAGATATTGCTTCAGCGGGAATTAAGATTCCGGGACGTTCATCCCAGATAACTTGGGCTTGGACGTTCAGGCGGTTGAGTATTAGCTTGGTGTTATTGACAAAGGTGGCTTTAGCTAAGATGTTCTGAGTATTTGCCTGGATATTCGGTGAAATAAAACTTACCTTGCCTGTTCTAGCTGGTTTGCCTTCAGCATCTAGTATTTTTACGGGTAATCCCCGCCGCAACCTTTCACCTTGATGGAAAGGCACAGATAAATTTAATTCCAAAGTGTCATTTTTATTCAGTGTGGTGAGTTCGTCTCCCTCCTTGACAAAATCTCCCACCTTCACGGGGATATCACCGAGAATACCAGTCAGAGGAGCGACAATATTTGTGTACTGCTTTTGCACTTCGGCTACCTGAACTTGGGCTGCGGCTTCCATAACTTGAGAACGGGCTTGAGCAATTTCTTCAGCACGGGGGCCGTTCTGTAGTTGTTTGAGATTTTGCTTTTCTAGTTCTACAGATGCAGCTAGTTCATTAATATCAGCGCTTCTGCTTTTGCGAAGTTGTTCGAGTCGTCTTTGAGCTTCTTCGAGTCTAGCCTCGGCGCTTCTTTGTTCTCTGAGAAATCCTTCTAATTGGTCTTGGGAAACAGCTCCGTCTTCCTTTAATTTTTGGTATCGCCTAGCTCTTGATTGTGCTAATTCCAAATCAGCTTTAGCTACCTCAATTTGAGCTTCAGCCTGGGCAATTTCTTGTGGACGCGCTCCACCTTTAGCATTTTGTAGGCGAGCTTCGGCTTGAGCTAATCTAGCCTTGGCTTGGGCAATTTCTTCGGGACGTGTACCTGCTGTGAGTTCTGCTAGTCGAGCTTGGGTGCGGTCTAATGTTGCTTTTGCTTGTCGTAAGCGGGCTTGGGTATCGTTATTTTGCAGGCGAATAATTACTTTCCCTTGTTGCACGCGATCGCCTTCTTTAAATAGAATTTCACTAATGCGCCCGTCAATCTCTGGCTTAATTGCTACTGAGCCTGGAGATGCCAAAAAGCCGCCAATTACTGAACTTTCTTGTATGGTTGTAGTTTCTACTGTAGCTAACTTTACAGGAATTCCCATGGGTTGGCCAGCCCGTACTCCGCCTCTATCTACCCGACCTGCAAAGCTATTTTGCCACCACCGCCAACCCAAGCCACCCCCTGCAATTAGGAGAATCAGCAGCCAGATTAAGTACCAGGGCCGCTTTTTCCTTGGTTTCAATGTTTGTTGTTGCTGTTCAATGTGACTGTAATTGTTAACCGCAGACTTTTCAGTTTCTCTGGAAACTGGAGACTCAGGAAATTCAGAGTTCGCCATTGTTATATTCTCATATCTATTAATTGCTGTTAAGACTCAAGTCAACAAATAAGAATGTAGCTTTATGTAAGCGAATGCTTGCATTATACACAAATGAGAAGATATTTTCTAGGAAATAGAACGATTTAATAGCTATAGCTAACAACTGTGTAGATATATGTTAATTAAACATATTAAGAGGGAAAATAGCATTTTTTTGGCTTAGAATCTATCTTTCATTCCTCGTAAACGAGCGAAAGTTTGTACTGGGTCGCTACTCTTGACAGCTAACTGTAATGAGGGTTTGTCCCAACCTAAAAAGGGATTGGTCAGCTTTTCCACCCCCAACCATGAGGGAACAGTAGCCTCCTGGCGACTACGAAAGTTGTATACTTCCTTGTAGCGCTTTTGTAAAACGCTATTATCAGGATCTACAGTCAGAGCAAACTCCAGATTTTTTAAAGTGTACTCATGGGCACACCACACACGAGTATTGTCTGGGAGATTGCGTAGTTGAGCCAAAGAGTTGACCATTTGGGTCGGTGTACCTTCAAATAAGCGACCGCAACCCCCTGCAAACAAAGTATCACCACAGAATAACTCTCCAGGTTCACTCAGTTTTGTGGGGGGGAAATAGTAAGCGATATGAGCGCGGGTGTGACCAGGAACAAAAAGAACCGTGGCGGTGCGATCGCCAAACTCCACACTATCTCCCGGTTGTAAAAATACCTGTTGTCCGGGAATTCTCCCCTGATCCTCAGCACCACCATACACCGTCAACTCAGGGAAATGTCTAATTAACTCCTGATTTCCACCCACATGGTCGTGATGATGATGAGTGTTAAAAATTGCCACTAACTCGGTCTTTAGTTCTGCAAGTTGTTTTAATACTGGTTCAGCTACTGCGGGGTCAACCACAGCAGCAAGATTTTGTTGAGCATCGTGGAGCAAAAATATGTAGTTGTCTGACAGTGCATTAAGACGGATTACCTGCATTTTCTCTTATTCCCACCGATCATACTGGTGTATGATTATGATAAAACTATATCGGGCACGAGCTGCAACTGGTGGAGGTGGGTGATGTCAACCTTTAAAATTTCTGGGCAGATTGTAGACGTTATCCACAAAACCATATTTCCTGGTACAATTACCATTGCTCAAGGGCGTATTCAATCAATTGAACAGGAACCAAAACAGAGTTACCAACAATACATACTTCCAGGTTTTATTGATGCCCATGTCCATATCGAAAGCTCAATGCTAGTGCCGACAGAATTTGCCCGTATAGCTACGGTGCATGGTACGGTAGGAGCGGTTTGTGATCCTCACGAAATAGCCAATGTCTTAGGAATGGCCGGTGTGGAGTTTATGCTCACCAATGCCACCCAAACACTATTTAAAATAGCATTCGGCGCACCTAGTTGTGTTCCCGCAACGACATTTGAAACAGCAGGTGCAAACCTTACCGCCATGGAAATCAAGCAATTATTCCAACATCCTGGGATTTCTTATCTGAGTGAAGTGATGAATGTCCCTGGTGTCCTAGGGAATAACACTGAGGTAATCTCAAAGATTGATTTGGCTAAAAAATTAGGATATCCCATTGATGGACACGCGCCAGGACTATCTGGTCAAGACTTACAAAAGTATGCTGATGCCAATATTACAACTGATCATGAGTGTTCAACTCTAGAGGAAGCTTTAGACAAAATCGCTGTGGGGATGAAGATTCTGATTCGTGAAGGTTCAGCAGCTAAAAACTATTTAGCCCTCCACAGCTTAATTGATTCTCACCCTGACCAATGTATGTTTTGTAGTGATGATTTGCATCCTGATGATTTGGTGAGGGGACACATTAATGAACTGGTGCGCCATTCCCTAATATTGGGTCATGATGTCATGAATGTGTTGCAAATTGCTTGTGTCAACCCAGTAAGACACTACAACCTCAATGTGGGTTTATTACAAGTTGCAGATCCTGCGGATTTCATAGTAGTGAATAATTTAGAGGAGTTTACAGTGCAGTGTACCTATTGCCAAGGTGTATTGGTGGCGAAAGAAGGTCAAGCACTGTTACCCTATGTCCCGGCATTATTTGTAAATAATTTTACTGCGAAGCCAAAACAAGCAAGTGATTTCCGAATTGTTGCCGCAGGTTCAACGGTGAGGGTAATTGAGGTGTGGGACGGACAATTACTAACCACGGAAAAGCATATATTGGCTAATATTGAGAATGGTGAAGTGGTGGCAGACTTAGAGAATGACATCCTCAAGATCGCCGTAGTCAATCGTTATCAAAACAGACCACCTGCTATGGGTCTGATCCACAATTTTGGACTACAACGAGGGGCGATCGCCTCCAGTGTTGCCCATGATTCTCATAATATAGTAGCGGTGGGTACAACGGATGAGGAAATCTCTAGGGCAGTGAATGCAGTCATTCAAGCCCAAGGAGGTATTGCTGTTGTTGAAGGTAAAACCGTCAAAGCGCTTCCCCTACCGGTGGCTGGATTGATGAGTGGTGATGATGGTTACACCGTAGCCGAGGAGTATGGACAACTGGATGCTTTGGCAAAAGATCTAGGTTCCAAACTTTCTGCACCTTTCATGACCCTGGGCTTTATGGCGCTGCTGGTAATTCCTGAGTTAAAACTCAGTGACCAAGGCTTATTTAGCAGCAATAACTTTGAATTTGTCTCACTGTGGGTATAGCAAATATGACATTTGCGCCTTTGCGCCTGGGGGTGAATCCTGATTGAGATAATTGATCAATAAATAGTTGCGATCGACCCCTATGATTCGCTAGGATCTGTAAGCTTTAGGGTATAAGCGAAGCTACTGGGGTTAATCAACAGATGATGCCGCTAAAACCCAAGTTAATCAAATTTTACACAGAAAAACAAAAAAGATGGCCAAACGTGTACAGTTAGTTTTAAATCAAGATATTAGCAAGTTGGGAAAATCCGGCGACTTAGTAGATGTAGCTCCCGGCTATGCTCGTAACTATCTCATTCCCCAAAAGTTGGCAACCCATGCCACTCCTGGTATTCTCAAACAAGTAGAACGCCGTCGGGAGAAAGAGCGTCAACGCCAATTAGAACTGCGTCAACAAGCTTTAGAGCGAAAAGCAGCTTTAGAAAAAATTGCTAGCTTGCAAATTGCTAAACCCCTGGGTGAAAACGAAGCGATTTTCGGGACAGTAACTACCCAAGACGTAGCAGAAGCGATCAAAACAGCTACCGGTGAAGAAGTTGATCGCCGTGGTATTTCTATTCCCGATATTAACCATCTTGGGACTTACCAGGCCGAAGTCAAGCTATATTCTGATGTCAGCGCTCAGGTCAATATTGAAGTTGTAGCCAGTTAAATTTTGGTGTTGTGTGGAGTACAGACGCGATAGCTACCGCTGTGCGTCAGCCATATAATCGCGTCTGTACAAGAAGTCCCAACTTTTCTTAAATGGCTTATGTCTGAAGAACTGAGTTTTCAAGGTAATGGTAGCGATCGCCTACCACCCCAAAATATTGAAGCAGAAGAAGCGATTTTGGGGGGAATTTTACTAGATCCAGAAGCCATTGGGCGAGTAAGCGATCGCCTCTTACCTATAGCCTTTTATATCAGCGCCCACAAAGATATCTATCAAGCGGCGCTGCGCCTTCATGCTCAAGGTAAACCCACAGATTTACTCTCAGTTACCAGTTGGTTAGCCGATCACGATCTCCTCGCCCGCATTGGTGGGAGAAATAAATTAGCTACTCTCGTAGACCGCACAGTCTCAGCTGTTAACATTGATGCCTTAGCCGGTTTGGTGATGGAAAAGTACCTGCGACGGCAATTAATTAAAGCTGGTAACGAAATTGTTCATCTTGGTTACGAGACAGAAAGCGAACTACCGATAATTTTAGACCAAGCAGAACAAAAAGTTTTTGGTGTTACTCAAGAACGTCCCCAATTAGGTCTAACTCACATTTCTGATACTCTGATTAATACCTTTCAAGATATTGAAACTCGCCACCAAGGTATTGCCTTACCGGGAATTCCTTGTGGTTTCTATGATTTAGACTCCATGACCACTGGCTTTCAGCGTTCTGATTTAATTATCATCGCCGGTAGGCCATCAATGGGGAAAACGGCATTTTGCTTGAATCTGGCTCACAACATTGCAGCTGGTTATAAATTACCAATTGCCTTTTTCAGCTTAGAAATGTCCAAAGAACAGCTAGTACAGAGACTATTAGCTAGTGAAGCGGGGATTGAAACTGGTTATCTGCGCAGTGGACGCATTAGTCAAACACAATGGGAACCTTTAAGCCGTGCCATTGATAAACTTTCAGACCTACCCCTTTTTATTGATGATACAGCTAATATTACCATCACCCAAATGCGTAGTCAGTCCAGACGACTGCAAGCAGAACAAGGAACAGAATTAGGATTAATTGTCATAGATTATTTGCAATTAATGGAGGGTGCAGGTGATAACCGCGTGCAAGAACTATCCCGAATTACTCGTTCTCTCAAAGGTTTAGCCCGGGAATTATCTGTACCAGTAATTGCCTTATCTCAGTTGAGTCGTGGTGTAGAAGCGCGTACCAATAAGCGCCCCATGTTGTCAGATTTGAGAGAAAGCGGCAGTATTGAGCAAGACGCGGATTTAGTTGTCATGTTATACCGCGATGATTATTATAATCCCGACAGTCCAGATCGAGGAATTGCAGAAATCATCATCGCGAAACACCGTAACGGTCCGACGGGAACCATAAAACTTTTATTTGATCCGCAGTTTACAAAGTTTAAAAATTTAGCGAAACAAGGTCATTATTAGTAATAATAATTAATTGGGAATTGGGGAAAGAAGAAATAGGCTTAATGCTCCCACACTTCCATCCCCTTCCCTGATAGCGTTTTCAGGTCTAGTGAGGAACCCGAATTATCTGTGTCCATCTGTGTACCTCTGTGGTTAATTAACCCTTAAAAGTACCTCACCAAACAGATAACTGCTATATTTCCTACTTAATACCCAGTAATTCCACGTCAAACAGCAAAGTAGCGTTGGGTGGAATCACACCACCAGCACCACGGGAACCATAACCTAACTCCGGGGGAATGATTAACTGACGACGACCGCCTACTTTCATGGTGCTTAGTCCTTCATCCCAACCTTTGATCACCTGTCCGATACCGATTTTAAACTCGAAGGGACTATTGCGATCGCGTGAGCTATCAAACTTCTTCCCATTTTCTAAAGTACCGGTGTAGTGAACTACAACGGTTTGTCCCCGTTCAGGAGTCGCCCCAGTTCCCTCTTCCAATTCCACATATTTCAATCCAGATGGATTAGTTACAACACTGGTATCAGACATACTATTACTCGCAATCAAGGTTTGGTTTTTGGTGACATTCGTGGGTGCTGGTGTAGTTTCTGTTAAATTAGCGGCAACAGCAGAGTTGACTTTATTACCAACTTGTGCTAATACCAGAACTAAAACACAAACCAGCATGAAACCCACGCTGAGAAAAATTGATTTCAAAATTAGCTCTCCCTAATGAGGCAACCTGACATTTTTCAGATGATCAAGAGGACACAATTTAGTTTAACGCCAAAGCTTATTTTCTAAATCACGCACTTGACGCTCTAAACGGTCAATTCTACCCCGTAATTCATCCACTTCAGATTGACGAGCAACGCCGAAATCCTGCATAACATTCCGCATTTGTCGCTGCATTTGCTCTTCCCAGTTTCCTTGGTCTGACCTTAACTGCTGTACAATATCATCCATGACCGCCTTAGCTTGTTCAGGATCGAGTTTACCGTCCTTGACCAAATCGTCACTGACTTGGCGCATTTTTTCAGCTACCAAAGACGTTGTACCAATACCGAGCATCATTAACTGTTGTAACCAATTATTACTATCCATACTTTCTTCGGTGTTCCTTATTCTCCGCTAGCTGAGTTTGACTGTTGAGTGTAGTCATCAAGCTATGCTGGAAAAGTTGTGATTTTAGCCTACATTTCTATTTTGGCAAATTCTGAAAAACAGAAAGGAAATTAAATAGTGTGGTGATAGAACTCCTGAAATTTCAAGTTCCCCGAGAAGCGCGAGCAAATTACATCCAGAAGGATAGCGAAATTTGGACAACAACCCTGGCTAAGTATCCAGGATTTTTGGGTAAAGAAGTATGGACTAACCCCAATGACCCCACAGAACTTATTTTAATTATTCGTTGGGCAACAAGAGAACAGTGGCAAGCCATACCCGGAGAAGATTTACAAATAATTGCAGCCAAATTCGCCCAAGCCATGGGCGAAACCTACCCAATTGTCGAATCAGCAGAGTTTCAAGTGGAAAAATTTCTGGTTACCTAAGTATAAATACTAGATAAATATAGCAGTTCTCTGTTTGGTAGGTACTTTTAAGGGTTAATTAACCACAGATGGACACAGATAATTTGGTTTGCTCACTAAAGGTGGAAACGCTAGATGATTTTTCCTAGTTGGCTGTGTTTTCTGGCCTGCTGTGGTTCATTTGTCCCCCCTTCAAGAGAAGCACGCCCAAAATGATTTGAAAGTTGTAGCATAGAAATCAAGTATCAATTTTTGATTATTTATGTCTGCTACGCCTCTTGTTTCTCAGGTAAATTCAGTCAAATCAGCAATAATTCCGCCCCTACTAGGTGCTTCTGTTTCCGAGTTAAGCGGGTGGGTACAACAGCAGGGACAGCCAGCTTATCGAGGTAAACAGCTGCACGATTCGATTTATCATCAGGGTGTGCGATCGCTAGCTGATATTTCTGTCTTTCCTAAACAGTGGCGTGCAGAACTTGCAGAAATCCCCATTGGACGTTCAACGATACATCATCGTGCTGTGGCACCGGATGGCACGATAAAATATCTGTTACGACTTGCAGATGATCAAATCATTGAAACTGTTGGTATTCCCACGGCAAAACGGCTGACAGTTTGTGTTTCTACTCAGGTAGGTTGTCCCATGGCCTGTGATTTTTGCGCTACTGGTAAGGGTGGCTACACTCGCAACTTAGAAATACATGAAATCGTCGATCAAGTATTGACGGTGCAAGAAGATTTTCAGGAACGGGTTAGCCATGTGGTATTTATGGGGATGGGTGAACCGTTATTAAATACTGATAATGTATTAGCATCTTTAAGATGCTTAAATCAAGACGTGGGTATTGGACAGCGATCGCTGACTGTTTCTACCGTTGGTATTCGCGATCGCATCCGTCAATTTGCCCGACAGAATTTACAAGTCACTCTAGCTGTGAGTTTGCACGCACCCAACCAAGCACTTAGAGAACAACTCATTCCCAGCGCCCGACCATATCCTCTAGAAGACTTGTTAGATGAATGTCGGGAATATGTGGAAATCACGAGAAGACGTATATCTTTTGAATATATTCTCCTGGCTGGGTTTAATGACCTACCAGAGCACGCTTTACAACTAGCAAAATGTCTGCGGGGATTCCAAAGTCATGTGAACTTGATTCCCTACAATCCCATCCAGGAAGTTGACTACAAGCGCCCCAAAGGCGATCGCATTCAAGCCTTTGTGAACGTTCTCAAACAACAAAAAATTGCTGTGAGTGTCCGCTATTCTCGTGGTTTAGAAGCTGATGCTGCTTGTGGACAACTCCGGGCCAGTAAGTAAGTGTTTACCTAACTTTAGCACTCAATTGTTTTGTGACAGAAATACCAGGTGCATAAGCCTCAATTACTTTCCCGGTCAAGGTGCAACTGATCATCAAGTAATCGCAACTTGGGCATTGTGTCCTGGTTAAGTGACTATCAGTAATATAGTGTCTTTCCGCATCACTGCCGCAATTTGGGCAGTGAACTTTTTGGACTGTATTCATTTTTAAACCCCTGGTTGTAACTATTTATTAATCGAGAAGGCAAGAATTTTAAATTTAGATGCAGCAATAAGAAACTTTGATATTGGTTGATGCTTTTCCTGAAAGTTTGAAATTGAGGTTTTTATTGTCTTTGTATGCTATCCTATTTTTACAAAATTACCATCTTACTTTAGATATAGAAATCAAATTTTCACTTATAGATTTGTTAGAAAATGAGTGATCCCTATGATTAATCGTTTGAGAGAGCTTGGTTTTATAGTGCGACTGATATGTTTTAACAGCCTTTATTGTATTGAAAAAGTAACAGTGATAAATTACTGTATCCTCTGTAACAAAATTTCTCTTTTAAGATTTTGTTAACATTTAATGTAAAAATTGAAGAGATCTTGAAGAGATCATTTAAATCCTGCTAGGAATTCCAGCAGGTAAATAATTGTTAATTATTGTGATGCGGATGGAAATAATTGTAAATTTCTTGGGCTAACCTCGGTCCAATCCCTGGAACCTCAGCTAGTTGTGTGAGTGTGGCTTGTCTGATATAATCAACAGAGCGGAAATGTCCTAAAAGCTGCTTTTGTCGATGATGTCCTAAGCCGGGAATTTCATCTAAACGCGATCGCTTAAATTGCTCACTGCGTTGTTGACGATGAAAACTCACAGCAAAACGATGGGCTTCATCTCTTAACCGGCGCAATAACTGTATTCCTGGTTGTTCCGCGTCAGTTTCTAAAGGTTGAGACTCTGCGGGTAAAAAAATCTCTTCTCGTTGCTTGGCCAAACTGACAACCCGCAGGTCTGCTAATAAATTCATTTCCCGCAGCACAGCCACCACTGCCGATAACTGACCTTTACCGCCATCAATCATAATTAAATCAGGCCAATCGGGATTCCCTACCCTGGGTAATTGTGGGTCGGCGCTATACTGACGAAATCGCCTATGGATAACTTCAGCTAAACTGGCAAAATCATCTGAATGTCCAATTGTCACCGTGGGGTTTTTGATTTTGTAGTGGCGATAGTGCTGTTTACCAGGTAACCCATCAATAAACACAACTTGGGAACCCACAGCATTAGACCCCTGAATGTGAGAAATATCATAACCTTCCATGCGGTGGGGTAAATCTGGTAAATTAAGAATAGCGGCTAAATCTGCCATGGCTTCATGGTTGCGATCGCCTAACTTCTGCATTCTCTGTAATTCATACTCAGCATTGCGCTGGACCATCTCAATTAATTCTGCCTTAGTTTGGCGCTGGGGTACTGAAATTGTGACTTTTCTCCCCTTGCGTTGAGTCAAGATATCCGCCAATATTTCCCCATCTGGTAACTCGTGCTGTACTAAAATCTCTGTGGGAATTTCCACCGCATCAGCAGGTTGATAATGCTCTTCTAAAACTCGCTGTAAAATCGCTCCCGGTTCAGCATGACTATTGGCGACAAATGCCAACCGTCCTACAAGTTTCCCGGCGCGAATCTGAAATAATTGAATACAAGCGTGTTCTTTGTCAGTTGCCAGTGCTAAAGCATCCCGTGAAACTGTATCATCTGGTAAGGAAACCTTTTGATCAGCGGTTAAGGATTTTAACCCAGATATTTGATCACGAATCCGCGCCGCTAATTCAAAGTTTAAGGCTTCAGCTGCGGTTTGCATTTGTGCTGTG
Organism: Anabaenopsis tanganyikae CS-531; assembly: GCF_029891675.1. Classification (NCBI taxonomy): domain Bacteria; kingdom Bacillati; phylum Cyanobacteriota; class Cyanophyceae; order Nostocales; family Nodulariaceae; genus Anabaenopsis; species Anabaenopsis tanganyikae. The sequence continues at coordinate 9,628 of NZ_JANQDF010000128.1, read as the reverse complement.
AGAATATCAATCAATTCCTGGGTTCTTCCTTGGAAGATCATCGCCACCTTTTCTACAGTTTTGCGGTATTCTGGGGGGGAAATTAACTGTTGACATACACCAGGACATCGCCCTAGGTCATAATTCAAGCAAGGACGGTCCTTAAACAGTGGTTGGCGTCGTTGTCGCAGTGCAAAAATGCGTTTAGATATGCTTAATATTTCTCGTAATAAACCTGTATCTGTATAAGGACCGTAAAACTTATCTTGAGCGTTACCTAGTTGACGTTTGCGAGTGATGAAAATCCGGGGATAGTCTTCTGACCAAGTAATACAGATATAGGGATATTTTTTGTCATCTTTGAGTAAAACGTTAAAATATGGCTGATGCTGCTTAATTAAGTTGGCTTCTAGGGCTAATGCTTCGGCTTCGGTATCGGTGACAATAAATTCAATCTCCGTCACCTGCTGAACCATGGTAGCTGTACGATGGCTTTTGTGATTTCCCTCGCGAAAGTAGGAACGAACACGCGATCGCAATTTCCGTGATTTCCCTATATAGATAATGCGATCGCTCCGGTCGCGCATCAAATAAACACCCGGCTCCGCGGGGATTTCCCCAAGACGGGCTGATAAACGTTCAGGCTCTTTAATCAGTGGTAGTGTTTTATCAGATACATTCACGGTTAAAGTTAGGTAATTTGAGAATATACCTAACTTTATTTTAAGTTTATGCTGGGTGTGAAGTTTGAAGAAATTTAGCAATTCTCTCCACAGCGGTTTCCAGTAACGGTGGTTCATGTACCAAAGCAAAGCGGACATATCCTTCTCCAGATTTGCCAAAACCAGCACCCGGAGAAGCTGCTACACCAGTTTGTTTGACTAACTCAGTGCAGAATTCCACAGAATTTTGATCCCAATGGGAGGGTAACTTAGCCCAGATGTACATTGTCCCTGCGGGTGTGGGTACTGGCCAACCGATACGGTGTAAAGCGGTGATAAACGCATCCCGACGTTTAGCGAAGGTATTAACAGCATCTGTGACTCCCCCTTGAGGTCCTGTAAGGGCGGCGATCGCACCATTCAAAATACCGCGATACTGATTAAAATCAATGGCTGCTTTGACTTGGCGTAAAGCCTGAATTAAGTGGGGATTACCGATGGCGTAGCCTATACGGAAGCCCCCCATATTATAGGACTTAGAAAGGGTAAAAAATTCAATAGAGACACTTTTATCTGGGTCAGCTTGCAGCACAGAGGGTACATTGTCAGTTTCCCCAAATACCAAATCCACATAGGGGAAATCGTGAACTAGAACCAAATTATGTTCCTGACAGAAAACCACAGCCTCTTGGAAGAAAGATAAAGGAGCGATGGCGGTCGTAGGATTATGAGGATAGCTCAATACCATCATCCGGGATTGGGCCAAAACATTTGCTGGAATCTCCGCAAATACCGGCAAGAAATTGTTTTCTGCCCTTAGTGGCATTGGGTATATTTGACCACTAGCTAAATGTACTCCCCCCGCGTGGGATGGGTAGCCCGGATCTAATAATAAGGCGAAATCCCCTGGATTCAGGACTGCTAAGGGTAGATGGGCTGTACCTTCCTGGGAACCAATGAGGGGCAGCACCTCTGTTTCTGGGTCAACTTTGATACCAAATTTTTCTTGATACCAGCGAGCAGCTGCTTGGCGAAATCCTTGAGTACCGTGAAACAATAAGTAACCGTGGGTACTCGGGTCAGGGAGAGATTTGGCTATGGCTTCAATTACGTGGGGTTGAGCTGGTAAGTCCGAAGATCCTAAGGACAGGTCAATTAACTGCCTTCCTGCTGATAAAGCCACAGCTTTCGCTTTGTCCATATCAGCAAATACATTGGATTGCAGGGGTTGTAAACGGTGAGCAAACTGCATATTAGTCATTAGTCCTTAGTCATTAGTTAGCTACTGCCCCTAGACTAATTATTACTTAAGTGTTTATCTAAAAACTGAAGTAATCTGTCTTTGCCAATCGCTCCTTCTGTGGATGCTAATAGCTTTTCTCCCTGAACGAGTCTAAAGGCTGGTACACCTTCTACTTGGTAGTTTTTCACGGTGGTGGGGTTAGGATCGACCTCCATTTTAACTATTTTCAGGCGATCGCTGTATTTGGTAGCCGCAAGGTTAATTAAGGGCGACATCAATTTACATGGGCCACACCAGGAAGCCCAAAAGTAAACTAACACAGGTTGCTCGGACTGCAATACTTCTGATTCAAATTCATTATCAGTTATGGTGATTACGCCTTCACTCATGACAGTCTCCATTAAGTGACATTAATCAAAGTTCACACACAATACTTTATCTTAAAAGTGCTGGATACTGTCATTAATGATGGTGATGAAAAGCGAAAAATAGTTGAATGCTCATGTAACATCCCACAAGCGAAGTTGTGGGAATTACGTAGAAGTAAGGAAATATGCCTTACATTTAATCTATTTCATTTAATTGCCTTTTCAGGGCTTCTAAGTCGGCATCAACAACATCATAAGATTTGGCAGCGCTGCTCTCTTTTTCTGGTGGTGTTTGTAGTTGGTTGGGTGCTGCCGCAGGTGGTAGCATTTGTGCCTTCAATGCTGCTAACTCATCATCAACATCGCTACTTTCCAACTGGGCAAATTGGGTTTCTAAATCCGCACCAGCCAACTCCGCTCCGGCTTGGGCGCGAGCTTCTTGCATCAAGACCTTTTCTTCCATGCGCTCAAATGCAGCCATGGCGCTGCTGGTACTCATCCCCCGCACCATACCTTCGAGTTGCTCTTGGGCTTTGGCGGAGGTAATGCGAGCTTTGAGCATTTCTTTTTTGGTTTTGGCTTCAGAAATCTTGCTTTCTAGCTGCATTAAGTTGCGCTTGAGGGTTTCAGTTTGAGTGGTTTGCTGATCTAAGCTAGTTTTGAGAGCCAGACTGGTATCACTAAAACTCTTTTTACGTTCTAGAGCTTGTCGTGCTAGGTTTTCATCGCCCTTTTGCAGGGCTAATTGAGCATTGCGTTGCCACTTGTTGATTTCATTTTGGGACTCATTGTACTGTGTCTGAGTGCGTTTTTGAGCAGCGATCGCCTGAGCTACACCTTGACGCAACTGTACCAAGTCTTGCTGCATTTCCAGGATAGCTTGTTCTAGCATTTTTTCTGGGTCTTCAGCTTTATTCACCAAGTCGTTGAGGTTAGAGCTGACTACTCGTCTAATTCGATCAAATAATCCCATAATTTTTTTTCCTTTGGCAGTGGACGCGTTTTGTGATTAAGTTTTCTTTTTTACTATTTTAGTAGCTGTCTATTTCAATGTAATTTTTCCCGCTTGGTTCCCTACCTCCCGAAGCCCGTTATTTTTTAAGATATATCCTAAATGTGCTCATTGCCCAATGTTTAGCGGTCTTGACTCTCAGGTAATTGCTGTTGACTTAACACCTGACCTTTGAGGGCTGCTAATTCCCTATCGATGTCACTAGCAGCTTCTAGGGAGTCGAATTGTTTTTGTAAGTCGTCAGTACCCAGTTGCGCCATGGCTTCTGATTGGGCTTCAATTTGCAAAACTTTATCTTCCATGCGCTCAAAGGCATTGAGACTACTGGTAGGGGAGGTAGTATCGAGCATATCCTGGAGTCGGACAGCAGCCTCAGCGGAACGGGCGCGAGCTATATACATATCTTTTTTGGTTTTCGCCTCGCTGATTTTTAACTCTAGCGATCGCATATCCTTTTTTAGTCTAGCTACTATCTCATTTTGCTGCTCTATTTGAGTAGATAGAGCCGTAGCCGTTTCTTGATAAGCTTTGCGTTTAGTTAAAGCTTCCCGTGCTAAAAGTTCATTTCCCTGTTGTAGTGCTAATTGAGCGCGGCGATACCATTCTTCTGATGTTGATTGTGCGCCAGCGGCCTGTCTTTCGGTGCGTTTTTGAGTGGCGATGGCCTGTGCGACTCCTTGTCGTAATCGCACCAAGTTGTCCTGCATCTCCATGACGGCTTGTTCGAGAATTTTCTCTGGATCTTCGGCACTACCTAGCAAGCTATTGATATTAGCGCGAATTATCCGCAGGATACGCTTGATAATTTCCATGTTGACTCTCCATTGATGTTTTGTCCACAGTGCCGTGGAATGGAAACTAAGTACTAGGCAAAAAGAATGCAATATCCAATACCCATGGACTCAGCCGGATAAATGATAAATATTGTCTTCATCCTATCCTAGACTTTTACCTTCCTGGGGGAATATTTAAACCAGGTGTGTTTTAGCTGACATATTTATCTGCCACTATTTTAAATAGGTCTGAAAAAATTTTAATCTCTCAAGATGTCGTTTAAGTCAGTTAATCATATTTTAGATGGTCTAAAACAACAAGCCAAATGGCAAGAACAACCCTTGCAGCGCTTGCTAGAGTTATGGCCAGATATTGTGGGAAAAGTGGCTGCTACCCATACGCGTCCGTTATCAATTCAGCGTCATGTTTTATTCGTAGCAACTTCTAGCGCTGCTTGGGCGCAGAACATGACATTTGGACGCACCGCTGTGCTTTTAAAGTTAAATCAAAATTTGTCTGAGCCGTTGGTAGATATTCGCTTTTCCACTAAAGATTGGCAGCCTCTTCCAGATTACTTACAGCCCATAAGCATTATCCCACAGGAGCATCCCAGTTATCTGGGTGATGTCAGTAGTTCACCGAGTGAGACTACACCCACTATTGAGAATCCCAAGATGGCTTTTGCATCCTGGGCTAAAAGAATGCAAGGGCGATCGCATGGCTTACCCCTTTGTCCACAGTGTCAGGCTCCCACCCCACCCGGTGAACTCCAGCGTTGGGGTGTGTGTTGTGTTTGTGTTTCCAAGCAGTTTTAAATCTTTATGAGTTAATAACTATATGAGTTTATTTTAAAGTCTGCCGTTTATCCTGAGTAAACTGGGAGATTTCATGACACCGACCATACCCGATTCATCAATTTAGGATTTAATTTAAATCCATGATCCTAACTTTATCTTTGATCCCTAGCGGTTTTTAGTCTTAAATAAGCGTGTACCCACTCCTGTGATCATTTACATATATAACAAGAATATAAAGAGATCGTAAAGTTTATCCCGGTGCGGGGATCGCTGAAACCTAGGTAAAATAATGACTTTTTGGTGATCTTACCTATTTATATATAAAGGCACAATATAAGAACAATAGAAATTAATCATAAATTGCATTTAAAGATGAACCCCAATGAAACCCATTAAATCCTTGACATCTGCCTGTAGATATTGTCGTCATTACCAGCCAGAAGGTCGCCGAGGCGGAATGTGTCAGAAGTTAGGAAGCCCCGTACAAGCAAGTTGGAAAGCTTGCTCTTTGGCGCTTCCACCTTTTGCACCTTCTTGGGAAACGTTGGAAGACGCTTGGGGTTTACCAGATGCAACAAGAGTTTTAGGTTCTTCACCAACTCTGGCTACACATCCAGAGAATACTATGATTGCGCCTGTAGAGGAAATAACTACCTACACTTCCCAGGAGGCTAAGACTCAGATGGCGCAAATATAGTATTTATCTGTGGTTTTCTATTTATTTGGTGTGCTTAATCAAAAAAAGCGATTAAGTATCGACATTTTAAGGTAGCCAAGGAAAGGTGCGAAAATTCGGGGGACGTTTTTCTAAAAAGGCTTGTTTTCCCTCAGAACCCTCTTCTGTCATGTAATACAGTAAGGTGGCGTTTCCGGCCAGTTCTTGTAAACCAGCTTGTCCGTCACAATCAGCGTTGAATGCTGCTTTTAGACACCGAATTGCAATCGGACTTTTTTCTAAAATTTCTTGCGCCCATTGAATACCTTCAGCTTCTAGTTGTTCTACTGGGACAATACAATTAATTAAACCCATATCTAGAGCTTGTTGTGCATTATATTGGCGGCATAAAAACCAAATTTCCCGTGCTTTTTTTTGTCCCACAATACGGGCGAGATAACTAGCACCAAAACCACCGTCAAAACTGCCTACTTTAGGGCCAGTCTGTCCAAAAATAGCATTATCCGCGGCAATGGTGAGGTCACAAATCAAGTGCAGCACGTGTCCACCACCCACAGCATAACCAGCTACTAAAGCAATTACCACTTTTGGCATAGAACGAATCAGTCGCTGCAAGTCTAAGACGTTTAAGCGGGGGATCCCAGCATCGTCAACATAACCGGCCTGTCCTCGGACACTTTGATCTCCCCCAGAACAGAAAGCGTATTTACCATCAGTGTGTGGTCCAGCACCAGTAAATAGAACTACGCCTATACTAGTATCTTCTCGGGCATCACAGAAAGCGTCATACAGTTCAAAGACGGTTTTGGGACGGAAGGCATTCCGTTTATGGGGACGGTTAATGGTAATTTTAGCAATGCCATCGGTTTTGTGATACAGTATATCTTCGTAGTTTTTGGCTATTTGCCAGTTAATGTGCATGATGTATATAGTAAGATGAGATGAGAATTGAGAATTTTATGTGAGTAACTTTTGTATCTTGTGGTTTGGGCATCTTGCCCGCTGCTAGTTTACCTTACAAGAGATGCACTGCAATATCTAGCGCTAATTTCTCTAAACTTTCTTTTCTCCACTGAGCATCTAATTTTCTATTTGTCCTGACTTCTAAAACTCTAATTCCCTTATTTGGTAAAACAGACAATTTCTTCTGTAACTGTTCCCAAGAACTAATAAACTCATGCGGTATATTGTATGTAGCACATAACCGAGCAAAATCGATATTCTGGGGAGTGGCAAAAAATTCTTCAAATGGTGGCTCAAATTTGGCTATGGGTAACATTTCAAAAATACCCCCACCATTGTTATTAATTAACACAATGGTCAAATGTCCTAGGAATTTGTTTTTAATTAAAAATCCGTTGGTATCATGTAATAAGGCCAAGTCCCCTGTTAACAGCACACTACTTTGCTGATGGTGTGCAATTCCTAATGCTGTGGATAGTATGCCATCAATGCCATTTGCACCTCGGTTAAAATAAGGTTGCACACCTAAGTTATTCGGTTTCCAGAAATATTCTACATCCCTGACCGGCATACTATTAGAAATAAATAGGGGTGTTAGTGGGGGGAGATTTTGAGAAATTACCCACGAGATTTTACTTTCAATTATTTCGTCTATATTCGCAAATATTTCATCAATTTTTTTTCGGACTTGTATTTCTAGATAACACCATTTTTGTAAATAAATCCCTGGGTGACTATTCACTGCGCCCCAGTCATATATATTTTCTACAGATATCCTTAAATGTGTGGTTTTTCCATGTAAAGGGTCTAGGTCTTGATAACTACTATCAATTATCCAGTATTGGGGTTGGGTGTTAGATAGCCAGTGACGTAGTTCTTTACTGGTAGGCATTTCGCCAATTTGAATTACTATTTCTGGTGTTAATTCTTGGGCAAGTTTCTGATTACGTAAAATGATATCGTAGGTGGAAATTAAGTATGGGTTGAGGCTAGCATAATTTCTGAGTGGGGAAAGTCCCTCAGCTAAAACAGGCCAGTTGAGTGTTTGGGAAAGATGGGCGATCGCTTGACAATATTTCTCGGCTTTTTGGGGTTGAGCGACACCGGCGATGATGATCCCGCGTTCAGATTGTAACCACTGTTGGGGAATGGGGAATGGGGAGTGGGGAATGAGGTTAGTCTTTCCTACACCTGCAAAAAAGGCTTCTGGGTGTAAGTTTGACTGTAAATTCCTCAAGTCAGTTCCATCGGGAATGGGTGCGAGGGGGTCACGGAAGGGAATATTTAAATGAACTGGCCCCTGTGTGGGAATTTGACAGCGCTCCCAAGCATGAATGACGGTTTGTCGGAGATAACCGAGCATTTTCAAGTCTGGGGAGGGTATAGCTAACTCTGCTTGCCAGTTTGGGTAATTACTATATAATTTTACTTGGTCTATGGTTTGCCCCGAATGACAATTTCTTAATTCTTGTGGTCGATCGCTGGTTAACACCAACAATGGTACACGACTTTCTTGGGCCTCAATGATTGCGGGGTAAAAATTCGCTCCTGCGGTTCCAGATGTGCAAACCAATGCTACAGGAACCCCGGTGGCTTTGGCTCTTCCCAAGGCGAAAAAAGCGGCTGAACGCTCATCAAGAATAGAAATGGCTTCAATATCAGGTATTTGCTCGACAAAGGCGACTACTAAAGGTGTAGAACGGGAACCAGGACAAATGACTACACAGTTCAATCCCAAGCGTTTGAGTGTCTCGGTCAATATGTAAGCCCAAAGTTGATTAACATTCTGATAGGCTGGTGTTAAATCAAGCATAGCCATCCTATCATTTGAAATTCTCTTGCAAATTTCTCTGGGAAAGTTGAAGTTTTCCAGTCACCGCTAAATGTCAAATTTACTCTCAAGGTCTTATGGATTGCATTCATTTAACTAATATTCGCTGCTATGGTTACACTGGATATCTACCAGAAGAACAGGTATTAGGGCAGTGGTTTGAGGTGGATGTGAAGTTATGGTTAGATATGTCCACCGTTGCTAAGACTGATGCCATTGAAGATACTATAGATTATCGCACTGTCATTAGTTCCATACAACATCTGGTAAAAACAGCTAAGTTTGCTTTAGTAGAAAAATTAGTAAGTGTGATCGCTGATTCTATGCTGGAAAAGTGCGATCGCGTCACAAAAGTGCAAGTCATTCTCAGTAAACCCGCCGCGCCTATTCCTGATTTTGGTGGCAGAATTAGTGTTGAAATGACTAAAACCAGGTAGATGCTCACCACTGCATCTCTTGGGGTCAAAAAATACCATACTGTTATTATAGGTATTGATGTTTAGGATTTTCTTGGCAGCATCAATATAGCAGCTTGTATGAATTCACAGATTTTCTTGCTTTTTGAGATCATGTTCAGATATTATTCTGACTATTTCCTCCCAAATCGTCACGGGGTTAAAAGGTTTGGTAATCACTCCAGCAACACCCATTGTGCTAAAATGTTTCCGATCTTTTGATAATACCTTTGCAGTTACTAAAATAACTGGTATCAATTGGGTAGCAGTATCAGCTTGTAACTTTTCCCAGACTTGAAAACCATCCATATCTGGCATAGATACATCTAATAAAATTGCATCGGGGGATTCTAATTTAGCTTTGAGTATAGCTTCTTTTCCGGATGTGGCTACAATTGCTTGCCAAAGGGCAAACTTTTCTAAAGATACTCGTAAAACAGCACAAATATCTTTTTCATCATCGACAATCAAAATTTTTTTTGTCATAGATATTTTCTCGGTATATTAAAGTAAAATGTGCTACCAATATTTAATACACTTTCTGCCCAAATTTTACCCTGATGTTCTTCAACAATGCTTCTACAAATTGCCAGACCCAGACCTGTACCGCCTTTTTGGCGAGCGTCGGATACATCAACTTGTTGAAACCTCCCGAAGATCGCTTCTAATTTTTCCGGGGGAATACCTTTACCTTGATCTGTGATGGTAAACAGAATATCTTCCTCACTCATACTTACTGACAATTCCACAGTACCACCAGGTCGGGAAAACTTAATGGCATTCCCTAATAAATTCGTTAAGGTTTGCAGAATGGCTCTAAAATCAGCAAATATCTGGATATTGGGAACATTGAACTTGAGGGAAATCC
>NZ_JANQDF010000127.1:0-14090 GCF_029891675.1 Anabaenopsis tanganyikae CS-531 | reverse complement strand
GACCATTGTCCGTATAAAATCTTCCTTGTCCACTTTCCTTCCTTGTCTTCGGTAGTCTTGCCTTCACAGATCATATTAAAAACCTACCCTTGTAAGGAAGGGGGTGGGGTCAAACAATAGTTGATACACTAATCATGACTTGACAAACATCCTCTTAGGGAACAGGGAATAGGGGAACACAGCGGAATAGGTAACAGCGAACACAGGAACGCACCAAAGGCGGGGTAAAACAATAAAGGTAAATGGGATTTTTATTGGGACTCTAACTTAGATCGAGTGCGGGGATATTTGGGGGTATTCTCTCGACTGTGTTTTTTAAAAGTGGTTTAAACCTTACCAAATCTAATCAATGCAGAAATTAGGATACCACAAAAGCCATCACATTAAAATATTCACCTGATGAAACTTGAGGGGGATTTTATAAACTAGATTCGCCAATTCTGCCCTAGATAAGTTAAAGATTGAAATAGCTGGTGATTCATCGCCAGCATTTCCCCAACCCATCCTCTAGGAAGAACCGCGCCATTAGCTTGGTGTATTTTCATCTGGTGAGGACTAACGTGTGATAGCTTGCGTGGCGTAGCCATAGATTAAATCACAGCCCTAAGCGTGACGTTTTATCTTGACATTTCACCGATAGCTTGCATGGCGTAGCCATAATCACATCAATTTGACTGTTTAGCTAGCATAGCTACTCTTTTTCTTGAAATTTCCATGTCAACTCTCGTCATCGTCGAATCTCCGACCAAAGCTCGTACCATTCGCAACTACCTGCCAAAAAACTATCGGGTAGAAGCGTCTATGGGCCATGTCCGTGACTTACCCCAATCTGCCACGGAAATTCCCGCCGCTGTGAAGGCGGAGCCGTGGGCCCAGCTGGGGGTAAATGTAGAAGCCGACTTTGAACCGGTGTATGTAGTCCCCAAAGACAAAAAGAAAGTTGTCACCCAGCTTAAAGAAGCCCTCAAAGAAGCAGATGAACTGATTCTGGCAACAGACGAAGACCGGGAAGGCGAAAGCATCAGTTGGCATTTATACCAACTCCTCAAGCCAAAAGTTCCGACTAAGCGAATGGTCTTTCACGAAATTACCCAAGAAGCTATTAAAAAAGCTTTGAAAAACTGCCGCAATATTGATGAGGAGTTAGTTCGAGCCCAAGAAACACGGCGGATTTTGGATCGATTAGTGGGGTATACCCTGTCTCCCCTGCTGTGGAAAAAAATCGCCTGGGGATTATCCGCTGGAAGAGTACAGTCAGTAGCTGTAAGACTTTTAGTCACCAAGGAGCGCCAACGGCGAGCCTTCCATGAAGGTACATATTGGGATTTAAAAGCTAACTTAGTGCAGGAAAAAACCGCCTTTGGCGCTGTGTTAGTGACACTGGGAGGAACAAAAGTAGCCACTGGTAGTGATTTTGACGCAGCCACAGGACAAATTTCCGCAGGGCGCAATGTCTTGTTACTGAACGAAGCCCAAGCGATCGCCCTCAAACAAAGGCTGACGGGCAAAACCTGGAATGTCAACAACATCGATGAACGGGCTGTAACACGTAAACCAGCGCCACCCTTTACCACTTCGACACTCCAACAAGAATCAAACCGTAAACTGCGTCTCTCAGCCAGAGACACTATGCGGATTGCCCAGAATTTGTATGAGCAAGGGTATATTACCTATATGCGGACAGATTCAGTACATTTGTCTGATCAGGCAATCACCGCCGCTCGTACCTGTGTAGAACAACTTTACGGCAAAAACTACCTCAGTCCCCAACCCCGCCAATACACCACCAAATCTAAAGGCGCACAAGAAGCCCACGAAGCTATTCGCCCCGCTGGGAGCACTTTCCGTACTCCCCAAGAAACTGGTTTAAGCGGTCGGGAACTGGCTGTTTATGACTTGATTTGGAAGCGTACCGTCGCTAGTCAAATGGCTGACTGTCGCCAAACCCAAATTACTGTACAGTTGCAAGTTGAAGATGCTGGCTTTCGTTCTGCTGGTAAGCGGATTGATTTTCCTGGATTCCTGCGTGCTTATGTAGAAGGTTCGGATGATCCAGATGCAGCCTTGGAAGATCAAGAAGTAATTTTGCCTAGTTTGAAAGTGGGGGATCATCCCAATTGTACCGACTTAGAATCCGTGGGTCACGAAACCCAACCACCAGCTAGATATACCGAAGCCACCCTGGTGAAAACTCTAGAAAGTGAAGGTATTGGCCGCCCTAGTACTTACGCGAGTATTATCGGTACAATCATCGATAAGGGTTATGCCCAATTAGTAAGTAATGCCTTGATTCCTACTTTCACGGCCTTCGCCGTCACAAATCTTCTAGAAAAGTATTTCCCGGATATTGTAGACCCCAGTTTCACCTCCAAGATGGAACAAACTCTAGATGACATTGCCACAGGGGAGGCTAATTGGTTACCTTATTTACGACAATTTTATCTCGGAGACAAAGGTTTAGACACTCTAGTTAAAGAACAAGAACATCAAATTGATGCCACTCTTGCCAGAACGATAGTATTAGAAAATTTAGAGGCTAAAATCCGTATAGGAAAATATGGCCCCTACATCGAAATGGAGAATGATGGTACTGTGGTTACTGCTTCCATTCCCAAAGACCTCACACCATCTGACCTTGACCCCAAACAGGTAGAAATACTGCTGCGACAAAAAACCGCAGGACCTGACCAGGTGGGTCGCCATCCTGAAACTGGTGAACCCATTTATCTCAAAATTGGTGCTTATGGTCCCTATGTGCAGTTGGGTGATAAAACAGAGGAAAATCCCAAACCCAAACAAGTTTCTTTACCCAAAGGTGTCACACCGGAAAATGTCTCTTTAGAGATGGCTGTGGGTCTGTTGTCTCTACCCCGGACATTGGGAGTTCATCCAGTCACAGGTGGTAAAATTAAAGCCAGTTTGGGGCGCTTTGGTCCTTATGTTGTTCACGACCAGGGTAAGGAGGGAAAAGATTATCGCTCCCTCAAAGCTGGTGATGATGTGCTGACAGTTTCCCTGGAAAGAGCATTGGAGTTATTATCTGAAGCGAAAAAGGGGCGCGGATCTACCCGTAGCAACTCCAAGACAGCTTTACGGGAATTGGGTATGCACCCTGATGAAGGTACGCCAGTAAATATTTATGATGGCCCCTATGGTCCTTATATTAAGCATGGCAAAATTAATGCCAGCATCCCAGAAGGTCATTCGGTAGAGGATATCACCCTATCTACAGCCCTAGAATTATTAGCAGTCAAAGCCTCTACCAAGAAATCTACTCGCAAGACGACTAAATCTACAACATCTCGCACCAAGTCAACTGCTAAATCATCCCAGACTCGCACTAAAAAAAATGATCCAGAAGCTTAGAGGATGTTTAGTCAGTCATGATTAGTGTATCAACTATTGTTTGACCCCTCCCTCACCTTTCCCTTTATCAGGGAAAGGGGACTGGATTTTATTGTTTTTTGTGTGGTCTGTGAGCGAAGTCCATAGCGATAGCGTGGCGTTAGCCATACCGTGTTGGGTGTGTTCCCCAATCCTTCGGTGTTCCGGTGTTCCATGTTCCCTGTGACTTTGTAGCCGGAGGTGTCAAAGGTCGTAATGTGATACTCTAAAAGGTAGGGTTGATGACAAAAGCCAATTTTAGAAGTAGTTCACTTCCAGGAAGGCTCGGTTGCTGTCAGCCTGTTCTCAATCAAGAGGTGCGAAAATACGCGAGTTACGCGTAGCCGTTAGTCACAATATTGAGGTAGTATCTCAGGAGCAGTCAGTTCAATGGACTATATAAATAAAGTGCTAGAAAAGCTGAAAGCGTTGGCACGCAAGCTCATTGAAGCTTTATTAAGCCCAGAGCCAGAGCCAGAACCGGAACTAATTCCGATTCCTGTCAATGAGCGCTCGCGTCGTCGTTAATACCTGAAAAAAATTGAACTCGTATTCACCAATTATTAGTATTTTAGTACTGCACGGGCCCAATTTAAATTTACTAGGACAGCGAGAACCAGGAATTTATGGTTCCTTGACTCTAGCTGATATTAACCGCTTGTTAGAAGCAGAAGCTTTGAAGTTACAAGCGCAAGTAATTCCTGTGCAGTCAAATCATGAAGGGGCTTTGGTAGATCAGATTCATGGGGCTTTAGGAAAACATCAGGGAATTTTGATTAATGCGGGGGCTTATACCCATACAAGTGTGGCTTTGCGGGATGCGATCGCTGGGGTGAATATACCCACAGTGGAAGTACATTTAAGTAATATTTATCGCCGGGAAGATTTTCGCCACCATTCTTTCATTGCGCCGGTGTCTATCGGACAAATCAGTGGTTTTGGTGTGCAAAGTTATTTGCTGGGTTTACAAGCCCTCGTGGATCACTTAAGAAATCAAGTTAAAAAACATTAATTTTCCTAAAAAATTGTCATATTTTGCGGTAGGTAAAACTGTCTAGACCTAACCAGGCTTAAGATTGATTTGATAGGTATGAGGTAGCCCTAGTGTCGGCATGATTTAACCCGAAGATATGAAATAATTTTGAGGAGTAGCCCATGATTACTACTGCCATTTTCCCATCCCGATATGTTCAAGGTAGCAATGCTATCAAGTTGCTCGGTGAAGAATTAAGTCGTTTAGGTCGAAAAGCCCTTGTAATCATCGATCCCGTGATTTTTGGGCAATTCCAACCCTTGATTGAAGAGTTCACCGCGGGAAAAGTCGAAGTATATCTCCAAGGTTTTGGGGGTGAATGCTGCGATGGCGAAATTGATAAACATATATCAACAGCTACAAGTTATCAAGTAGATTTAATTGTCGGTGTGGGAGGGGGAAAAACCATCGACACAGCCAAAGCCACCGCCCATCAATTAAAACTTCCCGTCGCCATTGTCCCCACTATTGCCTCAACCGATGCCCCATGTAGCGCCCTATCAGTGATTTACACCCCCGAAGGCCTATGGGAACGCTATCTGGTCTTACCCCGCAACCCAGACTTAGTTTTAGTAGATACAAGTATTATCGCCCAAGCCCCTGTGCGCTTTCTGGTATCAGGTATGGGAGATGCCCTCGCTACCTGGTTTGAAGCAGAAGACTGTCAGATTAAACGCGCTAAAAATATGACCGGGCGCATGGGTCCGATAACTGCCTTTAGTCTCGCCCATCTGTGCTATGAAACCTTGCTGGAATATGGGGTTCACGCAAAAACCGCTTGTGAACAAAACGTAGTTACTCCGGCTTTGGAACGGGTGGTGGAAGCGAACACGTTACTGAGTGGACTCGGCTTTGAAAGTGGCGGACTGGCTGCAGCCCATGCCATTCATAATGGGTTTACAATGCTCGCAGAAACTAAAAAGTTTTGGCATGGTGAAAAGGTGGCATTTGGGGTACTGACAATGCTGATTTTAACCGATCGCCCAAGTGCGGTGATTGATCGCGTCTTTAGCTTCTGTGAAGCGGTGGGACTACCGACTACCCTAGCGGATTTAGGACTGGAGGGAGTTAGTCGCGATCGCTTATTTTTAGCGGCGCAACAAGCTTGTAGTGCCGGCGAAACGATTTATAATGAACCATGTGAAATTACCCCTGAAAGTGTCCTAGCGGCCTTATGTACTGCTGATGCGGAGGGAAAGCGACGGCGGCAATTGTAATTTTTTTTTATTATGCGCTACCCACTGATTAATCGGTTTAAAGGTACTTTATTAGGAGCATTACTAGGTCAGGTTTTAGCACAGGATGCCCAGAATTATCTTAGCTGTGATGTGAGCGAAATACTCCTTCTGGGTACTAAAAACTTAATAGAGCTAGGTAAATTAGATTTAGATAACTGGCCAGATCAGCATCCTACAGAACCTCCTGATTTAAACTGTACTGATAGCCTTCTGCTCAGAGCTATAATTGCCACATTACCAGTGGCACTTTTTTTTCATGATCACAGCACCCACCTACGACAAAACTTGCTGGAGATGTTGCCAATATGGGGCGGTGAACCAGTTGTCAGGGATGGCACACTAGCAGTAGGATACACCATAGCCAAATCTCTCACCGAAAAACTTGATCCTCAAACCCTCATACCCGAAATCATCAGTTTTATTGGCGACACATCCACGCTGTTACCAGATAAATTAATAAAACTGAATAATTTATCAGAGCAAGCAGTTGGGTTAGAAACAGTACAAGCCGAATTTAGTAGAGAAGACGATGCGATTCATGCTATTGTGATGGCGTTTTACTGCTTTCTCAGCACCTTGGAAGACCTGCAGTTGGCAGTTTTGCGAGCTACTCACAAGGATAATACTAGGGAGGGAGAAACTGGAAATTTACATTTGCAAACCATCAGTATAATTACTGGTGCATTATCAGGGGCTTACAATAGTACCCTGGGTATTCCTGTAAAATGGCATGGTTTGTTATCCCCTGATAATTCCAGGAGTCCAGTGGTAGAATTAGCTGATGTACTGGTTGCTGTATGGTCAGGAGTGTATGATCCCGCTGTACATTTCAATGAGTATCCAGGGGAAGGATGTGTAAGACATGAAGAACAGACTGCCCTTTGCGTCTTTGCATCTCCTCGCGTTATTCAGTCCCGTTAAGATAATGGCCGCCGTTCCGTTTGTAAGCGCCAAATACCAGTTAATAACTAGAAAATTTAGTATTTTTGTCCTCTCTAAAAATAACCTGATGTAGGTGGCTATGCTGTGTAACTGGCTTCAAGCAGATAGCATTACCAATCTTCTCATGAGCTTTGCCAATGGGCAAAGCGCGATCGCATCCACAAAACCTAGGGATTCTTTGAGGATTGTCTTGTTTTGAGTTATCAAAGTAAGCAGCCGGAGATTATGAACAAGCAGAGATTTTCTCAATATTTTGACAACAGCGAACACCAAAAACCAGAAATAGCACTCAGAACAATGGCAAAAACGGTCAGAACTCGACGGGGTATTGACGCACTATATCCAAGCTGGTTGCATTCTCAGCGTTCCTCCGTGGTTCTGGCCGTCGCTGTCCTATCTCTGACTGGGGTTATGGGGCATAAACTATACAATCAACCGCAACTGACAGTAGGTACTCCAGCACCGGAAACCATCAAAGCACCCTATACTGCTAACATTGAGGATAAAGGACAAACACAAGCCAAACGCCAAGCCGCCAGTAAGGGTTCCATCCCAGTGTTGATGGTCGATGTCCACAAGACTGAAATAATCAACAATAATTTACACAAACTTCTGGAACAAGGCCAGAAAATTCGCACAGTAGCTGGAGTTTTTCCCTTTTTTGATACAACAGTTGTGTCTATTCCTACCCAGCATTATCTTCGTTCCTGTTCTATTGCAGAATGGAAAACCCTACTGGCAAGTTTAGGAAATAATAGCCCAAACCAATCAAGCTTGTCAGTTAACCCAAACAAAAGTAACCCCGAAAATACACACAGAAGCACCATAGCAGAAAAACTGCCCTTATTCCCATCATCTACTGGTTCACCGCTCCTCAGTTCCGGTAATTTACCCCTGTTTGTGTCTCCTGGTAATCAAAAACCCCTTAATCTTGCCCAGAACAGGGAGTTGGCTCAAGCAGTAGCAGAACTCAAAGCTTATCGTGCTACAACTTCAGCTAAAAATTTGGATTCACTCATATTGCAAACCTCCCAAGTGCGGCAAAAATATAGCCAAGCCAGAATCCAACTGTTACAGCAACAGTTAGCCAGTCCCCCGCAAGTTTACACTGAAACCACCCTGCTGCAATTATCAGATGACGAGTGGCAGCAAGCACAGGCAGGAATTCGCCAGAGCGCTGACAGAATTCTGGCTCAAGGGATTTCCCCAGGATTACCTTCAAGTATTCTAGAAAATGCGGTGAAGCTCAACATCCAGGAAGTTGTCCCAAAAAATGCCGAACCCTTGGTAACTAACTTCTTATTAGCCGTGCTGCAACCGAATCTCAAGACTGATGAGGAACAAACCAAACAACAAATACAGCAAGCATCAGATAGAGTATTACCTGTAATAGTGAAGGTAGAGCAAGGAGATCTGATTGTTACCAAAGGAGAAGATATTACTCAATGGCACTTTGATGTTCTGGAGCATTATCAATTAATTCGCCGGGAGAATAACTGGCGAGAATTGATGAAATTAGCCAGTATGATCACAGCAGCAATTGGCATTTTTGTTGTGGTAGGGAAAAAAATCGAGTATAAATTGCGGCAGCGCGATTACCTGTTAGTACTGCTACTTACCCTCACTACCCCTGCAGTAATCGCCCTTGGCTTACCATATACCACCTGGAGCGGCGTGGGTTTACTGTTGGGTAGCTTTTATGCACCTATTTTAGGTGCTACTGTTGTGGTACTGCTGTTGTTAATTCTACCAATGACAGTGGAAATCAGCATAATTTCGCTGTTAGCTGGTGGAGCGGCGGGAATATTGGGCAGTACCATGGCGCAAAAATTGCGATCGCGCGAAGAATTGGCATTATTAGGTGTAGCGATCGCCCTGACTCAAGGGGGTATGTACCTGATCATGAAGCTGCTCATCGGTGCGGTATTTGGCGCAGGTTGGTATGGCGTACTTCAGGGAGCAGGATTATTTGCATTATCTGGTTTAGCCTGGAGTATTGTGGCCTTGGGCTTAAGTCCTTATCTAGAAAAAGTATTTGATTTAGTTACCCCCATTCGATTAGCTGAACTAGCTAATCCCAATCGCCCCTTATTAAAACGACTGGCTACTGAAACCCCAGGAACCTTTCAGCATACCCTATTGGTAGCTACTCTGGCTGAAGCTGCAGCCAAAAAGCTCGGATGTAATGTAGAACTAGTAAGGGCTGGAACTCTGTATCACGATATCGGTAAAATGCACGATCCCCTGGGGTTTATTGAAAATCAAATGGGGGGGCCTAATAAACATGAAGAGATTCAAGATCCTTGGAAGAGTGCAGCAATTATCAAAAAGCACGTGAGTGAGGGGTTGGTGATGGCCCAAAGACACCTTTTACCCACGGCGATTCAAGCTTTCATCCCTGAGCATCAAGGAACAATATTGATTGCCTATTTTTATCACCAAGCACTAGAAATGTCCCGGGAAGACCCCAGCTTAATAGTAGATGAGGCGGATTTTCGCTATGACGGACCGATTCCCCAATCACGGGAAACCGGAATAGTCATGTTAGCCGACTCTTGTGAAGCGGCCCTGCGATCGCTCAAAGATGCAACTCCAGAACAAGCCTTAACCATGCTGAATAATGTTCTGCGTGCCAAATGGCAAGACAATCAAATGGTAGATTCAGGACTGACAAGGCAAGAAATGTCAGAAATCAGCCGTATATTTGTAGATGTTTGGCAGCAATTTCACCACAAGCGCATTGCTTATCCTAAGTTAAAGGTGAGTAACAATGGGTGAATTTAAAGTTAATCATGGCCAGAACAACTAACCCTGGGTCAAGATTAAAAATCCTACTTGCAATAAACCAATCAGAAAACCCAAAACACCACCTAAATTTACAATTGCCTGTAGTTCATTTTTGACGATTCCCTCAATTGCAGCTTCTAAATCAGCAGGTGAAGTTGCTTTCACACGGTCAATGATTACTTTATCTATCGATAATATTGGAATTACCTGCGCGACAATTTTTTCTAAATCTTTTTCCAAATATCTTTCTAAAATTTTCGCCAACTCTTGACTGACAACTTCCAAAGAAGAACCGACTACCTGTGAATTGCTCAAACGATTAAGTAGTAATTTGGCTATCTTTTCCCAGTTAACAGAATCAGTCAATCCTTGAAGTAAATCGCCACCACTCGACTGGATATAATGACGCACACTTTCCCTTGTAGTCTTTCGGAGTTGGCGCACTGTCCCTATGGGTAAGTTTTGTAATGATAAATCTTGCAAGACTTTTTTCAGGCGATCGCGCATTTGCAAAACTTGAATCAATTCCTCTAAACGAGCATTAGTAGCATCTTTTTCATCTAAGCAAAAAGTTCTCAGTCTCGTCAGAGTATTACGTAAACCAAATAAATTTGCTACTACCCAATAAGTACCACTGGTCTTTTCTCGAAAGCTTTCATCAATAGTTTGAATAGTGCGGTCAGTCAAAAAATCAATAATTACCTGTCGCAATACATCTGGAGGTAAAACTACCTGTAGTAACCAATCAGCTAGCCTTGTTGATTGTTCTTCACTCAGTTGTAATTCCAGCAATACTTGGTCAAAGATTTGATTAATCTGTACCTCTAAAAAATCTTCTCGCCTTGCCAAAACTTTGAGTAACCGAGGTAATGATTCTCCTAACAAATCACGCAAAATTCCTGCGACTATTGTGGCACTTTTTTCGTTTTTTTCCTCTTTAATTTGTGTAATTGCCAACTGCAATAACCACAAAATGGCTGACTGTACGCGTTCTGTTTGTAACAACCGGCGCGCCAGATTTTGCAATTCTGTTGGAGTCAGCAATGACCCCATAATTGTATTAGAAATTTTTTGAGCCAGACGTTCCTGATTGCTGGGAATCAATCCGGGAGTAAATGGTAATTTCCGCCCCGCTATGTAAATGGCTCGGTAGGGGCGAAACAACATTTTTATGGCTAGATCGTTAGTGAAATAGCCAATAGTGCCACCCAGGAACGGGGGTAATAAATAAAACCAAAGGTGAGACCAATCCAAGGTAAAAATTAAGAGAATTAGGCTTGATAAACCACAAGTGGTAAATCATTTACTGACTACCAATACTCCCATCATATCGTTGGCAATGGGATAGTGTGTAACCGCAGTAAAACCAACTTGACGGGCTAACTCGACTTGCTCCTCCCCAGTGGGGAAACGATCTAAGCTGGGACTGATATAAGCATATTCTTGTTTTAAACCCATTTGTTCAGCCATGGGTACAACTATACTACTTAAATACCATTGCTGAAAAGCTCGCATCTGCTGATTTCTGGGACGGTGAAAGTCTAAAATTGCCCCTACTGCGCCAGGCTTGAGAACGCGGTGTAATTCTTGAAGACTGCGATCAATATCTGTAACATTTCTTAAACCATAGCCCATAGTTGCCGCATCGAATTGGCCATCCTCGAAAGGTAAACTGAGTGCATCAGCTTCTATCCAAGAAATATTGGGTTGGGGGTGCAGGCTTTGGGCGCGTTCTTGAGCAGCTGCTAGTAGATTGGCTGAGAAATCCACACCATACACCTGTCCCTGGTTTCCCACATATCTGGCTAAACCAAAGGCTAAATCACCACTACCGCAACATATATCTAGACAAGTATGTCCTGGTTTAGCTCCACTCCATTTGATGGTCATTTCCTTCCAGATCCGATGTTGTCCCAGACTCAACCAATTATTTAACTGGTCATAAACTGGAGCAATACGGTCAAAAATATCGCGGATTTCTCGATTCATTATTGGTCATCTGTGAATGGTCAAGAGTGAAGAATATTTTGACACTAGTATAGTATGTGTAAGACAGAAACGATAAACTGGGGGGTGAAATTTCAGATATCCTAGTTAGCGTTGCTAATTCACATTTAAAAAAAACTTTCCTATTTTAGGCTCCCACTCCCGAATTATGACTAATTTACCTTCTAATGCTCAAAATCCTGAAAATGCTGTGAATGAAGATATAGTAAAGGAGTTGCTGCGAAAGCTCAGACAAAAACAAGGTAACTGGGTAGAGTGGGGAGCGGCGATCGCCTCCTTGCAAAAAGCCGGTTACAATCCTCAGCAGATTTTTGAGGAAACTGGATTTGAGCCAATTCAACAAAACCAGGTGGTTGTTGGTTCCCAAGTTTATCATTCTTTAGAAAAAGGTGGTGCTTCGGAAGCGACGCGATCGCACTACGGTACACGGGGTAGCGATATTTTATACGAATTACGCTCGCTGACCCACGAAGAACGGGCCGCAGCGGCTGAACTGACCTTTACCCACAAGCTCGATATGGATGAAGCGCGGGAAGTTGCAAAAGCAATTAAGGATTTCTCCCGCTTGCGGACTTTACCGACCGGTTTTTCCGCCCATCCTGGTGATGCTGTTGCCTATCAAGCTTGGAAGTTAGCACGGCAATATACAGATTTACAAGAGCGATCGCGTCTAATTGCCAAGGGTTTGAAATTTGCCCACACCCCCACAGCTAGGAACAAAATCGAACAGTTATTAGTTGATTTTACTGTAGTCTCCCAGCGTCCCGCCCCCATTTTACCTTTTTATCGCTTTGAGTCAGAAGACGAATTACCCCGCATCGTGCCGGTAGTGGGGGAGTTGCCATTAACACCAGAAGATTTACAAGCTGTACCCCTAGTAGAAAGCCTGGAACCATTTGGTTTAGTTAAATTTGCCGGGGAACAGGCTTGGGTACCATTACCTGGTTGGCAAGTATTATTAACTGCGGAAGATCCTGTAGTGATTTTATGTAATAGCGATCGCCTCCCTAACCAGGAAAACAATTTACCAAAACCCGTGCTGGTGGTTGTAGACCGCGCCGCGCGTCAATGGGATGATTCCAGCTATTTCGTGGTTGAACACAATGGGGAATTAGATTTTCAGTGGTTTGACACCGAGCCTCAAATTTCTCTACTGGGGCGAGTGATTGTGATTGTCCGTCCTAAGAAAATTTTTGATGATGTGATCAGCAAAGATTCCTGGCAAATTGATGAGTAATGTCAAATGACAAATTTAACAGGTGTTCTTAGGGGTTGATTTGGTAGGCTCTTGGGTGAATTTGACCGGTACAGATTCTGATACTTCAGAAATTAATGTATCATATATATCATTATTTTCATAATCTTCCCTAGTGGGTTTTTGCAGAAAAGCGATCGACCTCTGACAAGAGTATGCGATCGCTTTTCTTACATACTTTTAGTAAAGTCTGGAAACAGCAATTATTACCAGATTTGTCAAAAGTCATGTCCTAACCAATACTTAGCCGATACTAAATATGAAAATTTATTAATTTTTTATACCCAGACTAAAGTAATTATGGGTTACTTGGTAGGATGTGTCTGATTGTAATTTCTGATAGTTTTTTGTACGCAAGGCGATTAGTCCCTTGTTTAATCTGTCTGATATGAGTGTGGCAAAAAACTCCCAGCATTTTGCAGCATGATCTGATTCTACTTCGTATATAGATTGAGCCTGTATCAAAGCTGTGCTGGTGGTAACGCTACCACTTGAGTTGGTCTAGTACAAGTTTGAAAAAATTAACCCATAAAACTAAAAGGAACCCTATAACCTATGAGAACCATTCAAACCGCTCCTGGAGATGGTGGACTTGAAGTTACTGTAGATGAACTTGGTCGTTTTGGTAGTTCTGGTGTTGGCGGACAGGCTGGTGTTTATGATCCTGTTGGGAGTATAGGACCTGCTAGTACAACTTATTTATCCTTCATTGCCCTAGGAATTATTGCGGGGGATGGTACAACTGGTCAACGTATTGAGTTAGCTCTATCTCAGACTAACGATGAGGCGTTTACTAGTTCTACAGACACCACTGCAAATAGTGCCTTTACTATTAACGGACTCCAGTTTCAACTAGAGCAAATTGTTCAAGATAGCTTTAATAGAGAGGGTGAAGTTAGGACGGGTGCAAGATTAGATCAAGTCTATAGTATTACCAACATCACTGATCAACCCATCAGATTTGATTTAGTACGTTACGTAGATGGAGATTTAAACTTTGATGGGAGTTTGATTGACGGCGGCGGTAGAATCATTCAGCGGGGTGTAGAAATTATATTTGAAACTGATGCTGGGGGAACTGGAGAGACAGATACAACTTTTTTTGGTATTACTGGTACAGGTGGGACTATTCCCACCACAAATCGTTGGGAAATAGATGGATACAGTAGTTTAAGGTCTAATGTTCTAGGGGGAAGTAACTTACAAAATATCATCGTGCAGGGTGACAGTAACTCTGATGGCTTTGTTGATAGAGATTCAGAGTATGACTTAGCCCTAGCTTTAAGAAACGTTTTTGAATTAGCTAGGACTTACGCAACTGGCACAGGCGATCGCTACGCAGAGCTTGCATCTGTGTGTAGCAATCGCTAAATGAAAGCACATTGGTATTATATAAGTGATGTCAATGGCACGGGGGGATGCCTAGTGCAGTTGATAGTAGAAA
>NZ_JANQDF010000126.1:0-6692 GCF_029891675.1 Anabaenopsis tanganyikae CS-531 | reverse complement strand
ATATAATTCTTATTTAAATTATTAATTTGAATATTTTCGTGAAATAAATAACGAGCCGCCAGTTGAAAACTTAATGAATAATTGGTTTGACAAGCAGATGAAGGTTCTTGCGCCATCATGAGAATTTGCCGCCGAACGATATAGTCAGAATCTTCAATTCCATCGGTAAAACCTTGACGTTCTACAGGTACTTGTTCGGGTGGTTTTACACCTTCAGGGTCAAATTTATGATCTTTACCTTTGCAAACGACAACAACTGTATCTGCTTTTAGTTCATCAACCAGGTCTTTCTGGTTTGGTTGTTTAGGGTCTTGAGAATCTCGATAAAGATCCAGTCCAATTACTCGCGGTTGATATTGTTGTAATTTGTGCAGTAACTCAGCTAACTTATAATCTGGGATTGATTTCGTGCCGCGGACAATCTCTTGTTGGTAAGATTGGATATCTTTTTCGGTAATTTCCACAACTAGTAACCTTGCATCTTGCTCTTCTTTTGGTCGCAGTCGCAGCATTTGGTCTAAAGTTTGCAGTTCTGCTGTCTGAAGAGTTCCTAAATATCTCAAAGCTAGAGTTGAGAAGGCAATGATTACACTCATCAAAAGTACAGTCCATAAGTTGCACTTTCGAGTCAAAATTTTGCTGCTTAAAGAACTAATATCTAGAGATTTATTTTTATTATTATTATAACTTCCACAAATTTCTTGCCAAGTTACCGGCAAAGTGGTAGGATTTTGACAAATTACAGGCAACCAACTGGCACAGGGAAAGTCATTTTCTAAGCCTTGCAATCTTTCCCGGGCTTCTCTCACAGCCGCATATAATGACTTACCCCCAGCAAAAGCAAAAAGAAATTTTTTCAAAAACTCTTGCGCTACTAAATCTGGTATGGGTTCGCGCATAACAATCATTTGCGGAATATTCAAATCCGCTAAATTCCGCGCTAAACCAATGCCATCACAGGAATTAAAAATTGCTAGTTTTAAACCGTGTATAATTGCCTTCCTCAGTGCATTTTTTAACTGAGGAATGGTTAAACTATCTGTCTGATTAATCTCAATTTGCCCTATTTCTCCATCTGCAAGACTAGCACTATGTCCTGCAAAAAACAGAATATCCCAATTCTGATTCCACAGTTGCTCATCCAGTTCTCTGCGGTTTGGTTCTACCAGAAACTTGACTTGGGTATCTGCTAAACCTTCAAGCCCAGCACGGTCTTTTTCAATATCGATACCAACACTATTACCTAAAACCGCCAAAATTTTGACTTGACCTGTGGGGTGTTTTTGTGATATTAGAGTATTTGTATATTCTGGATTACTTAAAGCTAATTCAGCCCGGGGATAATCCTCAAAAAAATCCCACAAATGCCAAGGTAGTCGATGCAGCAGGGGAATATTTGTTTCAAAAATCACTCTAATTTCATCATGAGGATTAAGTAAAGTCCGCAACTGCCTTTCAACTTTCTGAAATGACTCAGATTTGAGCCAAGCATTAATATTTCTTTGTAGTTGCTGACATACATCATCAAAGTCATTTACAGAAATATTAGTAACACCTTGCTCATCTACTTTGATCCTTTGATTATTGCCCAAACAATAGTGTAAGGCTTCATAGAGCGATCGCCATTTGTGATAAATATTGGGAAGCTCTGGTACTGCTGGCAAACTACCGATAA
This sequence comes from Anabaenopsis tanganyikae CS-531, assembly GCF_029891675.1. Lineage (NCBI taxonomy): Bacteria > Bacillati > Cyanobacteriota > Cyanophyceae > Nostocales > Nodulariaceae > Anabaenopsis > Anabaenopsis tanganyikae. Next base: position 5,017 of record NZ_JANQDF010000126.1, on the reverse strand, counting down.
ACTTTACAGGTACTAATTGGTTAGTATCCCAAAACTGAGCAGTAACTACAGCAAACCCTTGCTTAAAGTCACCTCCTAACAAACTGAAAACTAATAATTTGCTCATAGACTAATTTTCGGCTAATTAAACCACAAAATTTTCTATTATTTGCCAATCGTCACCAGAAATTTGGATACTAAAACATTCTCCCACCTCTCCATGAAAACGCGGCAATTGCACGTAGTTATCTTGTCCTCGACTTTGTACTTGATAAATTACTTCGGCTGATTCTGTAAGCAAAGCCAATTTTATATTAGCAGGTAGATAAGTTTCTCCATTAGCAGGATGTAATTGCACGCGAATACTAATTTCTGGGGTTGCTTCTGGTGAGAGAGCAATTAGTAACACCAGTTGTTCAGATTTTAGCTGCATTCCCAAGTCAATTAATTTGGCTCGTTTAACACCAGCACTTGCTAACCCAGAACCACTCCTAAAACTAAAAGCTAAACTTTGAGAATTTGTGCCAAAAAATGCTTCAATGGTTTGCCATGAGCCGTCGTAAATACCTGTCAGCCAATTACTCAGATTAACTTGTTTCCCGGAAAACTGTAACTCTTGTCTTGGTTGTCGCTGTTGATATAAACGCCACCGCCACTGTTGATTTTCTAGTAACGCTCCCCAGGTGATAAATGGTACTGATAATCTAGGAAAAGCTACAGCAGGATTTCCTAAACGCTGGCACAGATTTTCAGCTTGCGTAGCGGATAATTCTCCCAGAGGAGCTATAGCAGTTTTCATCTCTTCGGTGGAGAATTGGTAAGTCATCCAAAAAGCATTGAGGTCTTTAGTTAAATCTTGGGTATCCATACAATAAGTTCTATCTACAGGGTCATAATTAGCCAATGATTTAAGTTCTTGATGGGTTGTATAGCCCCAAAATCTCACGCAGTTATCTTCTGTTTTCACTTGCACTGCTATATAATAGTCTGCTGCCCAGTTGGGAATATCTACCCATTCTTGAGGTACTTCTAACTCACCATCATCTATTGCCTCACTGGGAATTAAGGCCACTCGCTTGTGTCCTAGTAAAACTACAGTACCATTGACAAACTCCCAAAAACCTGAAACGCCAGGTATACATTCCCAGGCAGTAGCTTCAGGAACATAATCTACTTGTATCCAATTTAAAAATACATCTAAGCATATTTGATTAATATAGGCGCGCCAACGACTGCTAGGTGTGCCATAAACTTGGCTGTTTCGCCAACACTGCTCTTGAAGTGCTGGTGAAATTTCTAACTCCCATTCTCTGGGATCGGCAAATACATAACTCATTTTTAATGCTTTTTTATTAAAAGTGATTTTGAAATTAGATTGGGTGATCATTACTTCTGAGCCATTCCTCCAAAAGATTGGTCATATCTTTTATTTGGTTGGAAGTTATAGAAATATTCAATGTCTCCCGACTCCAGTTGATTAAGGCTGCTAACAAGGATTCTCTGGCTTTAATCAAGCGGCGAGAAACCGTAGGTTGGCTAATCTGTAATTTTTTAATAATATCCTGTTGAGTCAGTCCCTGTTGGTAGTAGAGTTTAAGTATTTCTTGGGTTTGGGCATTAGATACCTGTAAAGCTTTTGACAAGACAGATTTCATTTGAGAAAGTTGATTTTGGCGGTTTTGCGCATCCTCTTGGGCTAGGATATCAGCAATTAATGAGTCTGAGGAGGGGTCTGGTAAATCCAAGGTGATGTTAGAGCCATCTTCCGATTTGAGTGCATCTAGAGAATCCACTGGTGGATAGAGATAAGCGCGCAGGTAGGTAGCAGTACGAGTTATAATCTGTTCAATTGTGTTTGCACTGCATTGTGGAATCTGTTGACTTAATTGGTTTAGTCGTTCCCTGTTGTAGAGATTGGCGACATCTTCCCAAAGTTGGCGATTTGGTTCTGGTAATTTACTATTAGCTCCCACCTGGTTTGGGACATAAAGTTCTTTAAAACAACACCAAACTAAACGATGTTGGGCAATTATGGCTGGTGATAATCCAGCTTGTGATAGAGATGCTAATACCTGCTTTTTGCTCACTTTGCGTAACAATGCCCAATTAGTGCAGCTATCCGCTTCCTTGCGTTGCCGTAAAATATCTTTTAGCCGAGTGGGAATTGCTATTTGAGCATAGGCTTGTAAATTACTGCTAATTTCAGGTTTAAAGCCTTTGAGGATATTTTCTACCTCAGCATTTGCCAGCTGGAAGTAGTCAGCTAGACTATATTGATTGATGGCAAATTTAGCAACAGTCTTGTGAGCCGCCCAATAACATTGTTCTTGTAAATAAGCAGACAAGTGCCTCTTGGCAAGAATATGGGATTGGTTCTGCCAGTGTTTGTGCCAATAAATTGCCCAAAAGTTTTTGGCATTCGATGCTTCTGGGGTTTCATTTAAGCATTTTTTGATGCTACGCTCCAAGTTGGGATCTGTTAACCATTTGTGGAATCTACCTGCATCCAACTGGGCGAATGTTGAGAATAATTCCGTAATATCTTGGCGATAACGCATATACTCATTAAAAATAAACTTTTTTTAGCGAAAAAATGTTGATTTTATGAAAATTTGGCAACTTATACTAGTTTATCTGAATCAGGAGATCCGCGCAAGCTGTCATACTTGTGTATTTAGCAACACAACATACACCAAGAAAATGGTAATCCAAAAGCAATTGAGGAAGTACGGGGAAGGGAATATTATCGTTTTTGCGCAACTAAGCAAAGTATTTACCAGCAACTCAATCACACAGTCGCTTAAGTCGCTTGATTCGCCTTTTAGTCATAGTTCGTGGACGTTTTTAGTCAAAATATCTATTTTTAGGCTAAGAGGATGTTTGATAAGTTTTCAACAGGTAATTTTGATCTTAGGGAACAGGGAACAGGGAACAGGGAACAGGGAACACCGAAGGATTAGGGAACACACAAACAACAATCAAATCCAGTCCCCTCTCCTTACAAGGGGAGGGTTAGGGTGGGGTAAAACAATATTTGATACACTAATCATGACTTGACAAACATCCTCTTAGCTGTACCACTGTGCTCAACAACATTCTCATAACATGATGTATCAATGCCGAAAAAAGCTAAAAATGTCTTGGTATATCCTAAGTATTTTTGTTTTAATAAATAGTATTAATAATCATCCTTCATTGGCTCAAACTGTTGAAAATACACAAATATCAAATGGTAATTTCAGCCGATCGCAACAATTACCGCCCCCCCAAGATATTCAACCCCCCGCCCCATCTCCCCTAGAAACACCCCAACCACTCCAACCATTACCACCACCAGCAGAACTACTCCCACCCTCTTTTCCAGATACCCAATCTCAGCCACCTACACTAGAGGATGTTCCGCAAACTATTACGGTTCAAAAGTTTGATGTAGTGGGTAGTACAGTATTTAGCCCAGAAGAGTTAGCCAAGGTTACCGCTGAATTTACTAATAGACCAATTACTTTAACTGAACTGTTTCAAGCTCGCGACCAAATCACTGAATTATATCTTAACCAGGGTTACATTACTTCCGGTGCATATATTCCACCGCAAGCAATTAATTCGGGTGTGATTAAAATTCAGGTGCTTGAAGGTAAATTAGAAGATATCCAAATTAGTGGTACGCGCCGACTCAACCCCAATTATGTCCGTAGTCGTTTAGCATTAGCGACATCAGCACCCCTAAATCGAGATAAGTTACTAGAAGCACTACAACTACTGCAACTTAATCCTTTGATTGAAAACTTGTCCGCTGAATTGTCAGCAGGACTAAGTCCAGGCACAAATTTGTTAGAAGTACAAGTGAGGGAAGCAAAATCTTTTAGTAGCGAAGTAGCCTTAGATAATGGTCGATCTCCGAGTGTGGGTAGTTTTCGCCGTCGCCTTCAACTCAAAGAAGCTAACTTACTGGGTGTGGGAGATAGTTTGAGTTTAGCTTATGCTAATAACGATGGTAGCAACAGTTTTGATAGTAGCTACACCTTACCTCTCAATCCCCGCAATGCTACAATCAGCTTTAATTTCGGCACATCATCTAGTAATGTGATTGAAGAACCATTTAATATTCTTGATATTCAATCTTCATCTGGTTACTATGAGGTGACTGTTCGTCAACCCCTCATACAAACCCAGGGGGGGGAGTTAGCTTTGGGATTGACGGCTTCACGGCGAGAAAGTGAAGCTACTTATATTGAGGGAGAACGTTTACCTTTTCCTTCCTTGGGTGCTGATGACCAGGGGCGCACACGCATATCTGCGTTACGGTTTTTTCAAGAATGGACAACTCGTAATAGCCGCCAAGTGATTGCGGTGCGATCGCAATTTAATCTGGGTATAGGCGCGTTTAATGCTACTATTAATAGTGATGCTCCTGATAGTCGGTTTTTTTCCTGGCAAGGACAAGCCCAATGGGCGCGCCTGTTAGCACCAGAGACTTTATTGATTGTGCGTGCTAATACTCAAATAGCATCTATAAGCTTGCTACCTTTAGAACAGTTTGGTATAGGTGGTATAGATAGTGTGCGGGGTTATCGCCAAGATTTTCTGTTAGCAGATAATGGTGCTGTAGTTGGGGCGGAAGTCCAAATCCCAGTGGTGCGGTTATCCCAGTCAAGAGGAGTATTGCAGGTGATACCTTTTATTGATTTTGGGGTAGGTTGGAATAATTCTGGCAGGAATCCTGACTCTAACACATTAGCAGCCGTGGGTTTAGGTTGGCGCTGGTCACAAGGCGATCGCTTCACTGCACGTCTTGACTGGGGTATTCCTCTTGTATCTGTTGACTCCCCAGACAGAACATGGCAAGAGAACGGATTATATTTTTCTGTATTTTATCATCCTTTCTAATTTTTACTATTCCAGGACTTACGCAACTGGCACAAATAGGGAGCGGAGGGAGCCGCGCCACGGGACAATTTCAATTAAACCAAGCACATAGGAATACTTGGGCGTTTGAGTTGCTGTATTAAATAATTAGACAGCAAATTATGCTTGATTT
>NZ_JANQDF010000125.1:0-4406 GCF_029891675.1 Anabaenopsis tanganyikae CS-531 | reverse complement strand
TGGTCTCCGAATAACTTCTTATTGCGGATTCCTGTTATAATTTTTGATTAACCTTGGGTTTCTCTACCCAAACTAAATCTTCTTGACGAGGATTGGTTATTCTTTAACTTTCAAAGTATTTTGTTTTCTCGGTTCAGGTGTCTTTGGCTCTCGCCTTGCCACTTATTTAATATATCTATTCTATCTGGTTTCGTCAAGGGGTTTGACAAACTTTTTTTTAGCTCACATCCTCAGGCTTCTTTCCCTTGATCCGAGAGACTTCTGCAGGATCTGAGTTTTTCAATGTTGCTCTATCTGAATGTGAAACGTCAAAATGACCTGTTTTTTTCTCGGATGTTCCTGTAGAGGAGCATTTCATACCAATTCGCTAACCCCAATCATCCCGATTTTACTCAGCAACGCTAGTTATTCCATATATATCAGCGGTTAATCCATGAACCCAACTATATATATTCTTCCTATTTCCTTTAGACCCTTTTGCTGATCATCTGTCAGGGGACCTGCCTAATGGTTCCCCAAGAATAGGGGAACCCAACACTAAACAGACGGACTTTTACAGCGATCGCCCTTGGGCTGACTTGTCAGTTCGCACCAACTGAGCAGCATAACTCTAAATCCAAATATAATCTTATTTGTCAACCATACTTGACAAATTGTAATAATAATGTTAAATTAGGTTACATAAAGTAACAAACACAAAAAACTATGTACACAACTATTAATGAAAAAGGTATTCTCAATAACTATGCCAAAGAACCCCAAATATACTGCGCCACCTACCCCAGCCAAGAGCAGCAACGTCAATATACTGTCCAAGCTGCATTTGCTACATTAATTGTCGCTACCTTAATTTTGGTTTCCTTGGGCGTTAGCTAAGATTTTTTGATTTTCGTATCGGTATCTCTCATCGTCAATTCGACTTCTCCTTCTCACCCTGGTTAGTTTCACCAGGGTTTTTTGTTGTGCAAAAATAATTCATCAGCCCCCAGAGAGTCTCAACATATCTCACCTTGAGGATTCGGGTGGAGGTGTGTCTAACATGATAATTTAGGTATCTACAATAAAAAAAAATATCAAAACCAGATATAGTCAGGAAAATTAATGATTAGACCGCGTAAGTCCTTTGCCCAACATTGGCTCAAAAGTGAAAAGGCTCTGGATGCAATTATTAAAGCAGCAGAATGTCGTCAGAGCGATCGCATCTTAGAAATAGGACCGGGTACCGGTATTCTCACTCGTCGTTTACTACCCCACGTGCAATCTCTCATAGCAGTAGAAATAGACTTTGACCTGTGCAAACAGCTAGCCAAGCAACTGGGGAAAAAGGACAACTTTTTACTATTGCAAGGGGACTTTCTGATCTTAGACCTACCATCCCATTTAGCATCATTCACCAATTTTCACAACCCTAATAAAGTAGTAGCCAATATTCCCTACAACATCACAGGGCCAATCATCGAGAAGTTGCTAGGTACTATAGCCCACCCCAACCCAGAACCTTATGATTCCATAGTGCTACTCGTACAAAAGGAAGTAGCAGAAAGATTGTATGCTAAACCTGGTTCTAGAACCTTTGGAGCCTTAAGTGTGCGGGTGCAGTATTTAGCTGATTGTGAATTCATTTGTACCGTTCCCGCGGGTGCATTTTACCCACCACCAAAAGTAGACTCAGCAGTAGTGCGGTTGAGTCCCAGACAGATAGAAACCCCAGCAATTGACCCCCACAAATTAGAAACTCTAGTAAAACTCGGATTTGGTGCCAAACGCAAAATGTTAAGAAATAATTTGCAATCCATTGTAGAACGCGATCGCCTGAGCCACTTACTGGAACAATTAGAAATAAATCCCCAAGTTCGAGCCGAAGACCTGAGTGTTCAGCAGTGGGTAACTTTAGCCAACTTATTGACAAATGCTACCAGTTCTGTGTAAGCAAAGACAGAGAACATCAAGGACACAAACAAACAAGTTCAGCGTGGCTCGTCACAAAGATATGGTATTGAATAACTAAAATTGAGCAGTCAAAATGCGTTCATACACTCTAATTGCTCCCGCCAAAATCAACTTGTATCTGGAAATCATCAGCGACCGGACTGACGGCTATCATGAGTTAGCGATGATACTCCAAAGTATCGGACTGGCAGACGAAATAAATGTACAGTCCCTTAGCAATCAAATGATTAGAGTCAATTGCAACCACCCACAAGTACCTACAGATCAAAGTAACCTAGCCTACCGAGCAGCCGAACTCATGGCGACGCAATTTCCTCAAGCCTTAGCTGAATACGGGGGCGTAGAAATTACGATTAACAAGCATATTCCCGTAGCTGCTGGATTGGCCGGAGGTTCCACAAATGCTGCAGCCGTGTTAGTGGGGATAGATTTACTGTGGAACCTGGGACTAACAAAATCAGAATTAGAAGAACTGGGTGCTACTCTTGGTTCAGATGTCCCGTTTTGCGTTGCCGGGGGAACAGTGATCGCCACAGGTAGAGGCGAGCAACTTTCTCCCTTACCAAACTTGGATACTATATATATAGTATTAGCCAAATATCGCAGCTTAGAAGTTTCTACAGCCTGGGCATACAAAACCTATCGCCAAGAATTTGGTAGTTCTTATCTCAGAGACACTGAAAATTTAGCAGCACGGGCGGCTGCAGTGCATTCGGCACCAATAGTTAAAGGTATCCTGAATAAAGATATAGGAGAAATTGCCCAAAAACTACACAATGACTTAGAACGTGTAGTTTTACCAGCTTATCCTCAAGTGTCACAACTGCGAGAACTATTTTCCGCCCAACAAGGCGTTTTAGCAACCATGATGTCTGGTTCTGGCCCCACAGTTTTTGCCCTAGTGGAGTCTGAAGAACAAGCACAAGCAGTTAAGCTACAGATAAGGGCTGCAGTTCCCGATGAGGACTTAGAATTATTTGTGACTCAGACTGTGATACATGGCATTCAGGTGACATCATCAATGGGTTGAGTGAAGTAGAAATTTACCACCAAGATAGTAAGACACGAAGAACATATGAGTGACCCAAAAGTAACACAAGCAGAAGCTGAAAATCAGGTTCCACCAACTCCTTTACGTTGCATCACAGGAGCGGTGTTTTCTGGAGGACTCGGATATGCTATGTATTCGCTAATGATATCCATAGCGACAACTTTCGCCACTAAACCTATCCATTCGGATAACCCCATGGTGGTAAATATTGGCTCTGCTGTCCGTACTTTAGTCGTCGGTGTAGTTGCCTTGGGATCTGGGATATTTGCCATAGTTGCAATTGGTTTGCTGGCGTTGGCAATGCAATTATTGTTACAGCAGTTGACAAAACCCAAAAACAGTTAACCTAGACCCAAAGCTGCATATTTTTGGTAATCAGGGTCAATACCAAGCATTTTATCACTACTAGGAATTTGAGAAACCTGGTTCTGATTTCTCCAATTTTTGGGCGATACACCATGATGCTGGCGAAATTGCCGGGAGAAATGACAAGCATTTTGGTAGCCTAGTGCTGTAGCAATCTGCTCTATTGTCTGATCAGTATCCGTCAATAAAGGACGGGCCGCGGCCATGCGGCGTTTGACAATCCAGCCATTAACAGTTTCACCTGTTCTTTTCGCCACTGTAGTGGTTAAGTATGCTGCTGAGTAACCAACGGCATCAGCTACGTTAGATAAGGTAATCCCTCGATGATAGTTAGCTTCAATATAGTCGAAAACTTCTTTGAGATGGGGAACGGCTGGAAAAATTGAGTTAGATTTGACAGGTCGGTTTGTATTATCGCCCACCGATTCTGGCATTTGCTGAGATTCAGTTGCATACCAGCAACGCAAAAGAGATTGCTTTTCTAATCTGATAGCGATCGCTTTGTGTAATTCTTCTAAAGTAGAAGGTTTAGTAATATAGTCATCAGCTCCCAACTCCATACCCTTACGAACATCTGTCTTATTGTCGCTACCAGTCAGAAAAATAAACGGAATAATCGCAGTCACAGGATCTTGACGCATGGTATAAAGAACGCTATAACCATCCATACCCGGCATCACAATATCGCAAACCACCAAATCAGGAAAATGGGTTTGTGTTTTTTCAATACCAACCAAACCATTTTCAGCACCTATAGTATTAAAACCGATCGCCTCAAGACCCATTAAATAAAGATTACGGGTAGTAGCATCATCTTCAATTATGAGAATTGTTTTCGTAGATTCCTGTGTCATTTCTCTATTAATAGGATTTGTAGCAAGGAACAATCAGCAAACTGTCCAGGACTTACGCAACTGGCACAAATAGGGAGCGGAGGGAGCCGCGCCACGGGACAATTTCAATTAAACCAAGCACATAGGAATACTTGGGCGTTTGAGTTGCTGTATTAAATAATTAGACAGCAAATTATGCTTGATTT
>NZ_JANQDF010000124.1:0-3775 GCF_029891675.1 Anabaenopsis tanganyikae CS-531 | reverse complement strand
GACAAAGCTAGACTTTACTTTCTACTTCAACGGGAGCATGGGAGCGGTTATCCCTGGTGTAGACTTGCACGCCTTAGCCAGACGCGATATTTCTCTTAAGATTTACAAGAAAGACTACCGCTATCATTGCTTGGTTTTCGCGTTGGCAATAGTCTTAATTCAATACTTGATATCGTATTATATATCAAGTGGGCGATTTTCTTAACTGACTTATGTCAATTGTTGTCAACATAAGTATAGTTTTGTCTATAAAATAGTCAGCTTAGGACTAGCTCTGTAAACTAGTAAGCAGACCGAGCTAACCAATAGATGGTTAAGCCCAAGGCGGAACCAGCGATCACCTGCACTGGTGTATGTCCGAGTAATTCCTTCAGACGGTCTTGACTAAAGTCTGGTTTTTCGTGGAATAATTCATCAATCATTTGATTGAGAATACGAGCTTGTTTACCAGCGGCTTGGCGGACTCCGGCAGCATCGTACATAACTATGATGGCGAAAACCGTAGCCAAAGCAAACTCAGCCGATGCCCAACCAAGACTTTCTCCCACACCGGCTGCAAGAGCGGTCACTAAAGCTGAATGGGCGCTAGGCATACCTCCAGTTGTAACTAAAACACGTACATTCAGTTTCCGATGTTTGACCAGCTCAACTATGAGCTTCAATGCTTGAGCAATGAAACAAGCTACCAGAGCAACCAGCAGCACCCGGTTATCTAAAATATGGCCTATGTCCTGCATGGTGTTTCGGTTCGGTTAGTAAATTTAGCGGCAATTATTTTCTGAGGAAACATTTTTATGCAACCCAAAATCCCAAGTCTATTGACTTAGTGATTGCGACTGGTGATAAAGTAAGCCAGGGACTGGAGTGGGTGCGCCAATTTCCCGAAGGTTTCTAGTTCCTGACAGGCTGCTTCGACTAGCTGTTGAGCTTTGGAGCGTGACTCTTCGAGTCCCCACAGGCTAGGATAGGTAACTTTTTTAGCTATTAGGTCTTTACCGGCAGTCTTGCCTAATTGCTCCTGGGTGGCGGTGATATCTAAAATATCATCTATGATCTGAAATGCTAAACCAATGTTTTGAGAATAGCTGGTGAGTTTTTGTATATCTTGAGAAGATGCCCCGGCGAGTATTCCTCCACAAACGACGCTGGCTTCTAAAAGGGCAGCTGTTTTATGGTTATGAATGAAATTGAGGGTTTCTAGAGAAATATCTGATTTACCTTCGGAATCTAAATCAACCACTTGACCGCCCACTAAACCAGCTGCCCCTAGGGCTTTGCCCAGACGGGCGATTACTTGTAAAACTCGCTCTCTAGAAACGGTTTCGGGGGTTTGAGTGGCTACAAACTCAAAGGCGTAAGCCAACAAGCCATCACCTGCTAAGATGGCAATATCTTCACCATAAACCTTGTGATTTGTCAATCTCCCACGACGATAATCATCATTATCCATTGCTGGTAGGTCGTCGTGAATGAGAGACATTGTGTGTACCATTTCCATAGCACAGGCTGTGGGCATAGCCATGGAGATTGTACCGCCAATCATTTCACAGGCGGCAAGGCACAAAATGGGGCGCAGACGCTTACCTCCAGCTAATAGAGAGTAGCGCATGGATTGATAAATCTTTTCTGGATAGATCACAGGGATAGCCATATCCAAAGCAGTTTCACAAAGCTTTTGCCGTTCTTGGAGATAGGCTTCCAGGTTAAAGGTGGCTTGCTCTTTCATTTTCTGGAGGTTATCAGCTGCTACCATTCTTCAATTCCTTCTATTTTAGGGCCGGTTGGTTGTTTGTCTTATCAGTGACAATTTTAAACTGTTGACTGTTAAGTGTTAACAATTTGCCTTGTTTAAATAACTAGTAACTGTATTTTGTAACAACATGGCAACAGTCATGGGACCAACACCACCAGGAACTGGAGTTATATATTCGGCGACACTAGCAGTTGATTCCCAGTCAACATCTCCCACTAACCGACTTTTGCCACTGCTATCTGTTACACGATTCATACCCACATCTACCACAATAGAGCCTGGTTTGACTATTTCGCCAGTAATTAATCCAGGGCGACCTACAGCAGCAATAATAATATCAGCATTCTTGGTGATTTTACCAAGGTCGAGCGATCGCGAGTGAGCAATGGTAACAGTAGCATCAGCTTCCAGTAGCATTAAGGCCATTGGTTTACCTACTAAAATACTGCGTCCCACCACCACAACTTCTTTCCCCGGCAAAGAAATTTCATATTCCTGCAATAGCCGCATCACACCGGCTGGGGTGCAGCTGCGTAAACCAGCCTCCCCCCGCACTAGCCGCCCTAAGTTAACTGGATGCAGTCCGTCAGCATCTTTGTCCGGGTCTATTTTATTTAACAGGGCTACAGCATCCAAGTGGCTAGGGAGAGGTAACTGCACGAGAATACCATCTACACGTTCATCTTGGTTGAGTGCTGCAATTACCTGCTCAAGTTCCCCTTGGGTTGTTTCTGTGGGAAAATGCTGACCAAAAGAAGCAATACCAACTTTAGTGCAAGCTCGTTCTTTGTTGCGTACATAAGCGGCTGATGCTGGGTTATCCCCCACCATTAATACAGCTAAACCAGGTAGCCGCCCAATTTTTCCTTGTGTTTGTGTAGTAATAGCTGAAATTTCTTGATGAATTTTTGCAGCTAAGGCTTTACCGTCGAGAATTTTGGCCGTTGTTGTTTTCATTGGAAAGGCTGTGAGGCGTGTTTACTTTTCGTAACATATTTGGGTTTTTTGCGTGCCTAACTACTTCAGGCATTGGCCCTTAGTTTCATAGGGTTTTGCTATCTAAAAGAATATACTCATATTATTTATCTTCTCAGATTAACTGTCTCATCTGAACAGGGAAGGATTGAAGAATCATTCCCCGAATCTGGAAATTTAGCCACGGGAACTGACTCTATGCAACTAATAAAAAACTTTCATATTTGCAGCATTGCTTTGTTACTTTTAGCAGTACTTTGTAGTTGTAGTTCCTTGAGAACACCCAGCCTAAATGGAGGTAACTTGAGCATGGGTCAGAAAATCACCCTGATTCAGGAAATTAAACCAGCAACAGACCAGGGGAATATAGTTTACATCCGGGGTAAGGTAGAAAGGCAAGTTCCCCTGGTGAAGCAATGGGCATATCAAATTAATGACTCCACTGGCAAAATTTGGGTAATTACCCATCGACCCCATCTCCAAGAAGGTGAGGAAGTGGTAATTAAGGGTAAACTTAGCTACAAGAGTATTACCCTGGCTGACCAAGAGTTTGGGGAAGTTTATCTAGAGGTTAGCCAATAGCTAGTTATTTGCTAATAATAGATTACATATCCTCATAAATGCTCAGATAGTAGTATGGCTTATGTACCACTACGAGAAGCAGTCAAACAACTGGGACTGCACCCACACACTTTAAGGAAGTACGCAGACAATGGCAAGATCGAAAGCATCAAAAACGAAGCAGGACAAAGACTTTTTCACGTTGAATCCTACCTCCGTAACAGAAGTCTGATAACCAAGGACGTGTTGTAGCACTTGACCCCGGTATCAGAACGTTTATCACCTTCTTTTCTGAATGTAGTTTTGGGGAAATTGGACTATATGCTAATTTGCAAATCCAGAAGTTGTGTTTTCGTTTGGATAAGTTAATTTCTAAATTCACTAAAGCCAAGTGCAAACAAAGAAGAAGGATGAAACTTGCTGCTAGTAGACTGCGAGGTAAAATCAAAAACCTTGTAGACGAATTGCACAAGAAAACTGCTCGAT
>NZ_JANQDF010000123.1:0-14522 GCF_029891675.1 Anabaenopsis tanganyikae CS-531 | reverse complement strand
AAATCAAGCATAATTTGCTGTCTAATTATTTAATACAGCAACTCAAACGCCCAAGTATTCCTATGTGCTTGGTTTAATTGAAATTGTCCCGTGGCGCGGCTCCCTCCGCTCCCTATTTGTGCCAGTTGCGTAAGTCCTGGTAGTATCCTGCCGATTATAATAATCTGAGCGTTTTCATGATTGGATTGGTAAACATATTTTTTCTGTAAGCGTTGTACATACTCTTCTGCTCTATCGAAATTAATTTCATCAATTTTTTTATCAATTAAGCTAGATAGGTCTTTGGTATTTACTTTTTCGATATGGGTGTTATCCGAATTAGATGGCTTGCTCATAATTAGTTTATGCTCTGATTATGGTAGAATGAAAAATACGATATTTAAGTATGTAAATGAATCAATAAATCACTAAAATTTGTATAAAAAATTTAATTTAACTCCTTGTTTCACATTCATGAGATAATATGAATTCATAAGTAAAAATTATCCAAAAAGTTGAACTAAATAACTTAAATTAAACGAAATGGCAACACTTAGTTTTCTTTTACAAATTTAGTGGTAAAAGGTGAAAATTTTTGGTAACTCAATTTCTTCTTCCTTAAATTTACTGATTCTTTTCTTCTTATTTGGCTACTGTAAAAAAATGTATTATGATAAGGGTCAGCTAGCAATAGTAAAAATGCTTATTATTTTATGGGTAAATATGTAACCAATCATACATTTTTTGCCCAAGTTCCAGTAAAATCAACAGTAATTATCATAGCTATTCAATTTCCACAAACCATTACTAAGGGAAAATGCATAGTAGACATGATATGGTGCTAAGTCATAATTACTGAGTGCAACTAATGGGTAAAATGGATGTGTCCGTCATCAAGTAAAATAGACCTAAGTAGCTGATCTGTATGCTGACAACTTCTGACTTTCTTCAGTACGGCCAATGGTCGGGTATTGCCACCATAGCATTCGCCGCCCTGACATTGCTGGCTTTTATTGTCAAGTGGGGTATCCGCTTTCGACTGGTGGGTACAACCGGCTTTATGTTGGTGCTGACTGCGGGTTTATTTTCTCTGTCTTTGGTGCCTTTGAGTCGCACTGTGATTCCAGGGGCGGTAAAATATACTTTAGTTTATGATAATGCTTCTACAGAAACGGTGATTGCTACATCACCTCAAATTTCAGCCGAACAATTAGAAGCAACTTTGTTGCAAGCGGCTAGTAATCTGTATTCCTATGGTCGTCTGGGGACAAGGGGAGATAATCAACTGACTATTCGCGCTCGTACTGTGATTCATCCTGAACCAGGGGTTTCTGTACCTCTTTACTTAGGTCAAATTAAGCGGACATTAGCTAGTCGCGAAGATGGGAATATGGAGCTACAAATTTACTGGGAAAAATTCGCTCAATTACCCGATGCTGCTTCTTAGTGCTGAATTAGTTCCAAGTTTTTATAGGGTCACGGGGTAGAAAATGGTTGATTTTGGTGAAGTTTCATCTTTACTCGGCGCTCTCCCCGTTGATTTTTTGTTCTCCCGGGTAAAATTCTTTGTCAACAAAATAACATATTTTTTTTGTATTATACTATACAGTATTGATGCTTTTTAGATTAGGATATATAATTGTTAATTCTGGGTCTTCAAAAATTTGGTAGTTCAGAGTTGGAGCCGCATGGGCGTGATTAGAGCCAATGGAAACGAAAATTTCTGGACATAAGTCTAAAATTTGATTAAGAATTATCAACGTTTTGGCACACTAGATTTATATGCCCAGTCAATCTTTTACAAAAAACTTGTCTACTCAAACTTCTAACTCATTATTGACATTGACAGTTGCTCCCGGAAAGGTAATGCGTGGTTGTGGGGTTTTACAATCAACACCAGCAGAAATTTCCCGCCTGGGAACTCGTCCCTTATTAGTGGCGGGTAATTCTACTGTGACTATGGCTCAAAAGAGTCTACAACCAATTTTAGCCCAGGAAAATTTAGTCACAGCCGTAAAGAGTTATGGTGTAGATTGCTGTGAAGCTAGTTTACAAGCTTTAAGGACAGCAGCCCAGGAACACCAAGCTGATGTGATTATTGGTTTTGGGGGCGGTAAAGCTTTGGATGCAGCTAAGTTAGTCGCCTATCAGTTGCGGTTACCAGTAGTGACAATTCCTACATCTGCGGCTACCTGCGCGGCTTGGACTGCTCTTTCTAATGTCTATTCGGAAACCGGGGCTTTCCTCTATGATGTGGCTCTGTCTGGCTGTCCTGATTTATTAATACTTGACTATGATTTAATTCAAACAGCACCACAACATACATTAGTGGCAGGAATTGGGGATGCGATCGCTAAATGGTATGAAGCATCAGTCAGCAGTGGCAATTCTCAACAAACTTTAATTATTGCCGCAGTGCAACAAGCGCGAGTTTTACGAGATATACTATTGCAAAAGTCAGCTACCGCCCTCAAAGAACCAGGTGGTGAGGTTTGGCAAGAAGTGGTAGATGCTACAGTTTTACTGGCTGGGGTAATTGGGGGGCTAGGAGGGGCGCAGTGTCGCACGGTGGCGGCTCATGCGGTACATAATGGGTTAACTCACATCCCTGGACACGGTAGTATACATGGTGAAAAAGTTGCCTACGGTATTTTGGTGCAACTGCGTTTAGAAGAAATGTTGCAAAGTAATCAACTAGCAGCATCGGCACGGCAACAGTTGTTAAAGTTCTATGCAGACATTGGACTGCCGCGAAATTTGGATGATTTAGGTTTAGGCAAAATTACATTAAAAGAATTACAAACAGCTGGGGAAATTGCCTTAGCGCCCCAGTCTGACATCCATCGACTACCGTTTAAAGTTGTGACAGAAGAGTTGATGGCTGCAATGGTTTCTACCACCGCACCAACGGATAGTAGAGAGGTGATTAATCGTGTCTCCACCAGGGGAATGAATGAAGAGGTTTTACAATGAGCTTGAATTGGATTACCCCCGCAGAACGCATACAACAGCTACCGCCTTACGTATTTGCTCGTTTAGACGAATTGAAGGCTAAAGCGCGCGAACAAGGACTTGATTTAATTGATTTGGGTATGGGAAACCCAGATGGTGCCACACCACAGCCAGTGGTGGAAGCAGCAATGGCGGCGTTACAAAATCCCGCCAACCACGGTTATCCGCCTTTTGAAGGTACTGCTAGTTTCCGCAGTGCTATCACTAATTGGTACAATCGCCGCTATAATGTGGTTCTAGATCCGGATAGTGAGGCTTTACCTTTACTGGGCTCTAAGGAAGGATTAGCCCATCTAGCGATCGCTTATATTAATCCTGGTGATTTAATTCTGGTTCCTTCTCCCGCCTATCCCGCCCATTTTCGCGGTCCACTAATTGCTGGGGGGAAAATTCATAGTTTAATTCTCAAACCAGAGAATAACTGGTTAATTGATTTAGCTGCTATTCCCGATACAGTTGCACAACAAGCGAAAATCCTCTATTTTAACTATCCTAGTAATCCCACCGCAGCCACCGCTCCCCGGGAATTTTTTGAGGACATCGTGGCTTTTGCGCGGAAATATGAAATTCTGCTGGTGCATGACTTATGCTACGCCGAGTTAGCTTTTGATGGTTATCAACCCACTAGTTTGTTAGAAATTCCTGGGGCGAAGGAAATTGGGGTTGAGTTTCACACTTTATCTAAAACCTACAATATGGCTGGTTGGCGGGTGGGTTTTGTGGTGGGGAACCGTCATGTAATTCAAGGTTTGCGCACCCTGAAGACTAACTTGGATTATGGTATTTTCGCCGCTTTGCAAACCGCAGCCCAAACAGCTTTGGAACTACCAGATGTGTACTTACATCAAGTACAACAACGCTACCGCACCCGCCGAGATTTTCTCATCAGCGGTTTAGGAAAATTGGGCTGGGATATCCCCAAAACCAAAGCTACTATGTATCTATGGGTAAAGTGTCCCGTGGGTATGGGTTCTACGGATTTTGCCTTGGATGTCTTGCAACAAACTGGCGTTGTTGTTACTCCTGGTAATGCCTTTGGGACCGCAGGTGAAGGCTATGTTAGGATCAGCTTGATTGCAGAGTGCGATCGCTTGGGTGAAGCTTTGCACAGATTTAAACAAGCTGGTATCCGTTATCAACCCGAAACCGTAGTCTCTGGTTCACAATAGAGAAAATCACTGATGTCTACCCCCTGTGCTACCAATTCTCATTTAATTGTTGCCGGTTTTCATGCTCTTTCTGACCCCATCAGGATTAATGCGGTAGAATTGCTACGAAAGCGGGAACAGTGTGTATGCGACTTGTGTGATACCTTGGGGGTAAGTCAGTCAAAACTATCTTTTCACCTGAAAACCCTCAAAGAAGCAGGCTTAGTCAACGCCCGTCAAGAAGGACGCTGGATTTATTACAGTTTGAATTTGAGCCAATTCGCTGTTTTAGAAGCATATTTAGGAGAATATAGCCGGTTAGGAGAAATATCTCCTGCTCAGTCTTGCGATAATTTTTCCTGATATATCAAGTTTTATTGATGAATTTTTGTATACAGTAACCTCTGAGTCATTGACATATCAATTTTTTTTGAAATGATATAAAAGTAAAGCTTTCTTAATTAAATATGAGAGTGCGTGTAGGAATCAACGGATTTGGTAGAATTGGCAGGTTGGCTCTACGGGCTGGATGGGGTTGGCCAGAATTAGATTTTGTGCATATCAACGAAATTAAAGGCGGTGCGGTAACAGCGGCACACTTATTAAAGTTTGATTCTGTCCATGGACGTTGGCCACTAGAAGTAGAAGCGGGTTTTGACAGTGTTTTAATTAACAACCAAACTATCAGCTTCAGTGATTATGCTGAACCAGGCGCAGTTCCCTGGGATGACTTGGGTGTTGATTTGGTTTTGGAATGCTCCGGTAAGTTTCGCACTCCTCAAACCCTCGACCCTTATTTTAAAAGGGGAGTACAAAAAGTAATTGTCGCTGCTCCGGTAAAGGAAGAAGCCTTAAATATAGTCATGGGGGTAAATGATTATCTCTATGACCCCCAAAAGCATCACCTGCTCACTGCTGCTTCTTGTACTACTAACTGTTTAGCTCCAGTAGTCAAGGTAATTCATGAAGGTTTAGGTATTAAACATGGAGTAATTACTACCATCCATGATAATACTAATACTCAAACCATAGTTGATGCTCCCCATAAAGATTTACGCCGGGCGCGGGCTACGAGTTTATCTCTAATTCCGACTACAACCGGTTCAGCAACAGCCATTGGGTTAATTTATCCCGAACTGAACGGTAAGCTCAACGGTGTGGCGGTGCGAGTCCCATTACTGAATGCTTCTTTAACAGATTGTGTGTTTGAAGTTGCAAGACCTACCACGGTAGATGAAATTAATAGCTTATTGAAAGCAGCTTCGGAACAAGAACCCCTCAAAGGTATTTTAGGCTACGAAGAGCGTCCTTTAGTATCCATTGATTACAAAGATGATCCTCGTTCTTCTATTATTGATGCTCTTTCTACAATGGTGGTGGATGAAACTCAAGTCAAAATCCTGGCTTGGTATGACAATGAATGGGGTTACGCCAATCGGATGGTTGAACTGGCGCGTAAGGTTGCATTGAGTTATTAGTCATTGGGAAATATAGGATTTTGCAGGTAAGTAGCTACTAGTAGTTTACCTGAGTCAAAGGAAATCTGCTGTAACAATCTTTCTCCCTACTCCGCAATTGTGTATGACATCTTCTACAGCTTCTGGCGCTAATCTCAAGAATTATATTCTTGTTACCCTAGCCTATTGGGGTTTTACTATCACTGATGGTGCTTTGCGAATGCTGGTACTACTCTATTTTGATAGTATTGGCTATACTCCCTTACAAATCGCCTTTTTATTTCTATTCTATGAAATCTTTGGGGTTATTACCAACTTTCTGGGGGGTTGGATTGGTTCCCAATTGGGTTTAAAGGTAACTCTTTATACGGGTATTGGCTTACAGGTTTTTTCTTTATTCATGCTATCATGGCTGAATCCCAATTGGGCGCAGTGGATGGCGGTGGGTTATGTGATGGTAGCCCAGGCCTTTTCCGGGATTGCCAAAGATTTAACTAAAATGAGTTCTAAGAGTGCTATTCGCTTGGTGGTACCCCAGGAGGCTCAGTCATCTTTATTTAAGTGGGTGGCGGTATTAACAGGTTCCAAGAATGCACTTAAAGGGGTAGGCTTTTTTGTTGGTAGTGTGCTGTTGTCTTCTTTTGGCTTTACCTCTTCCCTATTAATTATGGCTGGGGGACTGTTCTTAATTATGTTCACCGGGTTGATGTTGCCTAGGGGTATGGGTAAAATCAAGGCCAAAGTTAAGTTTAGCCAACTGTTTTCTAAGAGCAAAGAAATTAATATTCTCTCAGCTGCGAGATTTTTTCTGTTTGGTTCCCGCGATGTATGGTTTGTTGTGGGGTTACCGGTGTTTTTACGGGGAAATTTAGGCTGGTCGTTCTATCAAGTGGGTGGATTCTTGGCTTGTTGGGTGATTGGTTATGGTGTGATTCAGTTTTTAGCGCCCACCCTTATCCAGCGCTTTGGTTCTGGTCAACCACCGAAATCTCAGACTATCCAGTTTTGGACATTTACCCTCACAGCAGTTCCCGCGGCGATCGCCTTGGCTTTACAATTGGGCGTACCTGGTAACATCGCAATTATTGGGGGACTGCTTGTATTTGGTGTAGTTTTTGCTTTTAACTCAGCAGTCCACTCCTACCTAGTGTTAGCGTTCACCGATGACGATAAAGTCGCCCTCAACGTTGGCTTCTACTATATGGCTAACTCCGGGGGTCGATTAGCTGGTACAGTGTTATCAGGGTTGGTATTCCAATATTTTAACTTAGTAGGTTGTCTGTGGACATCCATGTTATTAGTCTTAGCAGCCGGACTGGTGACGATGAAGTTACCTGACCCACAACCGACTCAAGCTATAGCTTGGAAATCCGAAGGTGGAGATTAGGTTCATCAACGCTGGGTAGTGCTAAGACTTTTTGCAACAATTCAATACGTTCAGGCACAAATTGATAGTAAATCCATGTGCCGCGTCGTTCTTTGTTGAGTAAACCAGCTTCATATAAAACCTTGAGATGATGACTCACAGTTGGTTGTGATAGTCCCAAAGGTTCTATTAACTCACAAACACAGGCCTCGGCTTGTGGTCGGTTAGCAATGAAACTGAGAAGTTGTAGTCTCGCTGGTTCTCCCAATACTCGGAAAATAGCTGCTATCTCTGCTACTTCATCAGCCTTAAGGAAGCTGGATAGCACTGGTTTACAACAGTTTTTCAGGTCTATAGGCGAGTTCATATTCATATATTGACACTTATCGATATGCTATGGCAAAATATTGATAAACATCTATATAGATGTTTATCAATTCTGTAACGAGATAAATTATGGCAGTATTGAAAACTCATGTGGCTTTGAACGTGACTAATCTGGTCAAGTCAGTAGAATTTTATCAGGCAATGTTTGGTGTGGAACCCGTCAAATATAAAGCTGACTACGCTAAATTTGATATTTCCCATCCGGCTTTAAACCTAACTCTCAACCTAGCCAATCATATCCAGTCTGGTGGTGCCTTGTCTCATTTAGGGGTACAAGTTGAAAGTACACAAGCAGTGCATTCTGCCATCCAAAGGTTTACAGAGGCAGGACTGGCATTGTTTACTGAAGAAGATATAGACTGTTGTTATGCTGTACAAGATAAAGTTTGGGTAACAGACCCAGATGGCAACCGTTGGGAAATTTTTGTAGTCAAAGTTGCTGATACAACACCAAGTGAGAACTGGAAACACTCCTGTTGTGGTTAAATAACCTCCTCTTCCATAATTCCTCATTTTAGGTGATATCAATGAATACCAACACAAACACAACCCCGCTAAAAGCCGGGAGTAACCTGAGTGTTTTTGAGAAATACTTGACTGTTTGGGTATTTTTGTGCATCTTAGCCGGAATTGCACTAGGGAGGTTATTTCCTGGGGTGGCGATCGCACTGGATGCAATGAGTATTTATCAAGTTTCCCTACCCATTGCAGTGTGTCTATTCTTCATGATGTACCCCATCATGGTAAAAATTGACTTTACCCAAGCTGTGAATGCAGTCCGCGCCCCTAAACCTGTAATTCTCACCTTAATAGTCAACTGGTTAATTAAACCATTCACAATGGTGGTATTTGCGCAGTTTTTCTTGGGTTGGTTATTTCGTCCATTAATTACAGGTACAGAATTACTGCGTGGGAGGGAAGCAGAAATAGTTAATTCCTACATCGCCGGGACAATTTTATTAGGAATCGCTCCCTGTACCGCCATGGTGTTGATGTGGGGATATCTATCATACGGTAACCAGGGACATACCTTAGTCATGGTGGCAGTAAATTCACTATTAATGCTATTTTTGTATGCACCCTTGGGCAGGTGGTTACTAGCAGCCAATGATTTAATAGTACCTTGGCAAACCATAGTTTTATCAGTAATCATTTATGTTGGTTTACCTTTAGTGGTAGGAATGTACAGCCGTTATTGGATTTTTAAACACAAAGGTAGACAGTGGTTTGAAAGGCGGTTTTTAAAGTATCTCACTCCGGTTGCTATTACTGCTTTGTTAATTACTTTGGTTTTGCTATTTGCCTTTAAGGGTGAAGTGATTGTTGAGAATCCCTTGCACATTTTGTTAATTGCTGTACCCCTATTTATTCAAACTAATTTCATTTTCTTGATTAGTTATGTGGCGGCATTAAAACTGAATATATCTTATGAAGATGCGGCACCAGCTGCATTAATTGGAGCTAGTAATCACTTTGAAGTTGCTATTGCTACAGCTGTGATGTTGTTTGGCTTAAATTCCGGTGCTGCATTGGCCACTGTGGTAGGTGTGTTAATCGAAGTCCCAGTGATGTTGATGTTGGTTAAAGTTTGTCAGCGCACAGCGGTTTGGTTCCCCAGGGAGCCAGAAAAAGCTACATTACCAGATCCACGCTGTATTAGTAGTGAGGATTTGACTTTACGGTAAAATACCCAATCAAAATTAAACTTAAACAGCCAAAAACTTTTGAATCACATCCTGACTCAGTTCTGTGGTGGAACCAGAGGCCACAATCCCACCTTTTTGCATGGCGTAATAGTAATCAGCTTGACGGACAAAGTGTAAGTGTTGTTCTACTAATAACACAGAAATCCCTTTGGTTTCTACGATGCGACGTACTGCAGCTTCAATTTCCAGGATGATTGAGGGTTGTATACCTTCGGTGGGTTCATCTAAAACGAGTAACTGTGGTTCTCCCATTAAAGCACGGGCGATCGCTAACTGTTGTTGTTGTCCACCGCTCAAGTCACCACCCATGCGGGATAACATAGTTTTTAACACCGGAAATAAGCTAAAAACTTCTTCGGAAATTTCGGCTTTTTTACGGTTTTTTGGTCTAGCTTCTAACCCTAGAAGCAAATTTTCTTTGACTGTCAACCGGGGGATAATCTCTCGTCCTTGAGGAACATAACCAATTCCCAGTTTTGCCCTTTGGTCTGGAGATTTGGAGTTGATTAATTCTGCATTTAAGTTAATTGTGCCACTGCGGGGTGAGAGTAAACCCATAATTGTTTTAAGTAGAGTGGTTTTACCTACACCATTACGTCCAATTAAGCAGATCATTTGTCCTGCTGGTACGCTTAAATCTACGTTGCGTAAAATATGGCTTTCACCGTAGTAAACGTTAAGTTGAGAAATTTTTAGCATCAGTTTTTTGATTCTCAATGGCGGTTATGATTTATCTAAGCTCCAGACCCTAGGGGTTAAAAAACAGCAGTTTTATTCTGGCTGTTCTCCTAGATATACTTCGATTACACGGGGGTCATTTTGGACTTGTGCAAAACTCCCCTGACATAGTACGGAACCTTCATGTAATACTGTTACGGTTTTGGCAATTTGGCGGACAAATTCCATATCGTGTTCAATGACTAGAATTGAATGGCTTTGGGCGAGTGTTAATAGTAGTTGTCCGATGTTGTAGGTTTCTTCGTCTGTTAACCCTGCAACTGGTTCATCAACTAGTAATAAGTCGGGGGACTGTGCTACTAACATCCCAATTTCTAAACGTTGCTTTTCTCCGTGGGAGAGTAACCCGGCGGGAATGTCTGCTTTAGGGGTTAAACCAACTGTTTCTAATAAGCCTTTAATACTATTATTTTCCGTGGTATGAGAGGGATGAAATAGGGTGGAAAATACATTTTTGTGGCGGTTAATAGTAATTTCTAGGTTGTCACGGGGGGTTAAGTTGAGGTAAATTCGCGGTGTTTGGAATTTCCGCCCAATTCCTAAGCGGGCGATTTCATGTTCAGGTAAAGAACGCAGATTTTTACCTTTGAATAAAACTCTCCCAATGGTTGGTTGTACTTTCCCGGTAATTACATCCAGAAAGGTGGTTTTTCCCGCACCGTTGGGACCAATTACTACCCGCAACTCTCCCGCATCCATGCTAAAGTTGAGTTGATTGATAGCTTTAAAACCGTCAAAACTGACGGTGACGTTTTCAGTTTCCAAGATTTTCGCGTTCATGTTGCACTTCTGGGTCTGCTTCTAAAGTGGGATATGTGGGGATGGGACGAGGGCGGTGGAAAAAAGGAATCTGTTGCTTTTTTAACCATCCCATGAGACCGTCAGGTAAGACTGTGACGACTATTAAAAATAGTGCGCCTTGAAAAAATAGCCAAATTTCGGCAAATTGTTCACTTAAAAAAGTGCGCGCATAATTGACTAATAAAGTACCGACTATCGCCCCGGTTAAGGTAGCGCGTCCCCCCACCGCCACCCAAATCACCATTTCAATAGAAAAAGCAATATCCATGGTTCGGGGTGATACTGACCCGCTTTGAAGTGTATAAAATGCTCCTGCTATCCCGGCGATCGCACCGGAGACCGCAAACACTAAAACTTTAAATTCTGTGGGGTTATAGCCAGAAAATCGCACCCGACTTTCATCATCTCGAATAGCGATTAATAATCGCCCAAAGCGTCCACTTGTCAACCAGCGACAAATCCCATAGGTGAAGGCCAGAACAATTACCGTCAGGGTATAGAAAATGAATTGGGTTTGGGAGTCACTGACATTCACCCCAAACAAGGTTCTAAAACCTGTGAGTCCGTTAGTACCGTTAAACAGTTTTTGTTGACCATTAAAGAAGTTGAAAAATATAATTACTGCGGCTTGGGTTAATATGGAAAAATAAACCCCCTTGAGGCGATTCCGAAATACTAAGTATCCTAATAATCCCGCTAGTAGGCTGGGAATCAACACCACCGCCACTGTGGCCAGGGGAAAAGAGTAGAAAGGATACCAAAACCAAGGAAGTTCTTTCACGCCATACAACCCCATAAAATCAGGTAATTCATCGGGGGGAACTTGGAGTTTGAGGTACATAGCGATCGCATATCCCCCCAAACCAAAGAAAATCCCATGTCCCAAACTCAGCAACCCGGTATAACCCCAGATTAAATCCAGACCCAAAGCCACAATGGCCAGGGACAAAAACCGCCCCAGTAGATTCAACCGAAACCCCGAAAGCATTGCTGGTATAATTAAAATCAGGATCAGTGCGATCGCCACCACCACCCCAATCTCAATTAAAATTAACCGTCCGCCCTTCTGACTCATGCTCTGCGTCCTTTCTGGTTTAAACATCAACAGTACGACCTTTTTGAGGAAAAATTCCCCCAGGCTTCCACTGTAAAAACGTGATAATCAGTGCAAACACTAACACCTTGGCCATACTTGTAGTCGCAAAGAAATTCAACACATCAGCTAAAGGTTGAATAGGAGATAACACCAAAGCTAGAGTCCCAGAACCAATTAAAAAATTAGCCGTACCAATTCCCAAAGCCGCCACAATAGTTCCTGCTAAATTCCCCACACCACCGACCACTACCACCATAAAGGTATCAATAATATAATTTTGTCCGGTGTTTGGTCCTACAGAACCCAGTAAACTAATAGCACAACCAGCCACACCAGCCAAACCCGACCCCAAAGCGAAAGTGATAGCATCAACTTTTTGAGTAGGGATACCCAAGCAAGCACTCATACTGCGATTTTGGGTGACAGCACGAATCCTTAATCCCCAGTTAGAACGCTGTAAAAATAGATAAATTCCTCCTACACAAATTATTGTCAAAGCCATAATAAACAAGCGAGCAAATGGTAATTGGAGACCACCTAAAGACATTCCCCCTTGTAACCAACCAGGAGCCGTCACATCTACATTTTGAGCGCCAAACCAAGGTTGAGTAAATACCTGTTGCTCACTCAATAAATTTCCCATTGTTATTGTTATACCCAGAGATAGTAACAACAACAATCCTACAAACCAGTTACGCACTTTCCCCCCATTACTCCGAGCATTTAAAATCCGTAAACCTCCAAAAAACAACACACAAAATAGGAATATGCCAATTACTAATAACCAATTCACACTGCGAACAAACTGTTGAAAAATTAAACTCACCCCCCAAGTTGCTAGGAGAGTTTCTAAAGGTCGTCCATACAGATAACGAATCACGCCCCGTTCTAACACTAACCCCACAACAGCAGTGAATAGAAAAGCAATAATCAAAGCCAAAAATATATAAAAATCAAACCACACTCCGCCCAACTGTTTGCAGCCATTTTGTACTACAAAAGTGGTATAAGCCCCAAACATCATCAATTCACCATGGGCCATATTAATCACGCCCATCAAACCAAATATAATGGCTAGTCCCAAAGCAGCAATTAATAATACTGCCCCAATACTAATACCATTAAATAAAGCTTCTAAGACACCTATTAACACCTATTTATCCTCAAAAAATATCAATAGTCAATGGTCATTGACTATTGACTATTAACTTAAACTTGCTTGTACTTACCACCTTTAGCCGGGTCTGACCAATCACAGCCAAATCCTTGAGTTTCTTGGACAAATTGATTCCAGGGAATTGGTTCTACTGGTGCAGGGGTAGCATAGACAATATCAAATAAACCATCTTGTCTCACTTCACCAATGCGGACAATTTTAGACAAGTGATGATTGGCGTTCATAGTCACTTTACCTTCTGGTGCATCTAAAGTTTGACCATAGGCCGCAGCGCGAACCTTATCTAAGTCAGTTGTCCCAGCTTTTTCTACCGCTTGTTTCCATAAATAAACGGCGACGTATGCTGCTTCCATGGGATCGTTAATTACCCGGTCTGCACCATACTCTTTTTTAAAAGCTTCTACAAACTTTTTATTTGCAGGTGTGTCTACTGTTTGAAAGTAATTCCAAGCTGCATAGTGACCTTGGAGATATTCAACACCAATGGCTTTAACTTCCTCTTCTGCAATACTTACAGACATAGAGGGATATTTATCTGCTGTTAATCCAGCCCCTTTTAATTGTTTGAAAAATGCCACATTGCTGTCACCATTGAGGGTGTTATAAATTACGCCACCATTGGGTAAAGCTTGCCTAATTTTAGAGATGATGGGTGTAACTTCTACGTTACCTAGTGGTAAATAATCTTCACCAACAGTTTTTCCACCTAAAGCCTCCAATTGAGCCTTAATGATGGTGTTTGCAGTCCGGGGAAAAACGTAGTCAGAACCAACTAAAAAGAATTCTTTGCCTTTATTTTTTAACATCCAGTCAACAGATGGTTCAATTTGTTGATTGGGAGCCGCACCAGTATAGAAAATGTTTTTAGAACATTCTTGACCTTCATACTGTACCGGGTACCAGAGCATATGGTCTTTACTCTCAAACACCGGTTTAACATTCTTGCGACTAGCAGAGGTCCAACAACCAAAAATGACAACAGTTTGATCTTGATCAATTAGTTTGGTAGCCTTTTCTCTAAAGGTATCCCAGTTAGAAGCGCCATCTTCAGTAATCGCCTCAATTTGTTTACCTAAGACACCACCAGCAGCATTAATTTCTTTAATTGCTAATCTTTCAGCATCAACAACGCTTCTTTCACTAATCGCCATTGTCCCGCTGAGGGAGTGTAAAATACCTACTTTGATGGTGTCACCGCTATCAGTAGCAGTGGGTGATTCATTGGGTGATTCATTCCCGCAAGCCTTGAGCAAAAGGCTAGTACCGATAGTTGCAGAACTATAAAGTAAAAACTTCCTTCGGTTAAATTGTTTACCCATATTTTGTTGATTTTGTTACACTGCTTATCTACAGTATTTGATGTTAGTTTGATAGTTTACTATTAAAAAGTTAGCTAATATACAAAGTTTTATAAATTTAGATTGCAGGTGATTTAGGAAATTCAGCCCAAAATCAAAAGCGCCCTTCCGTTGGGAAGAGCGCTTTGATCAATCAGAGAGAGTGTTATTTAAATCTCTTAACCTGAATCTCTTAGCCGTTGATTGCAGGAGCAGCCAAAGCAACAGGAGCAACTTCACCAGCAGCCAAGTCTAAGGGGAAGTTGTGAGCGTTACGCTCGTGCATTACTTCCATACCCAGGTTAGCGCGGTTGATGA
>NZ_JANQDF010000122.1:0-15369 GCF_029891675.1 Anabaenopsis tanganyikae CS-531 | reverse complement strand
CACGCAATATTTTATTGCGTGCTTTGCAAGCAACTGCCTTCACCGTGACCCATGATGAAATCATGCTTTCTGAGGAGTCAGAATTGACGGATGCCGTAGTTAATCTAGTTTAATCGCTTTGATTAGCTTAAAAGTTGCACTAAATGCAAGCACCCAGCCTGTGGGTGTGGATACCTGCACAAGCTTAGAGGATGTTTGATAAGTTTTCAACAGGTAATTTTTATCTTAGGGAACAGGGAACAGGGAACAGGGAATGAGGAAGGGGGAACAGGGAATGAGGAAGGGGGAACAGGGAACAGGGAATGAGGAAGGGGGAACACACCGAACACACCGAACACACCAAAACAATAAAATCCAGTCCCCTCTCCTTACAAGGGGAGGGTTAGGGAGGGGTCAAATAATATTCGATACACTAATCATGACTTCACAAACATCCTCTTAGACATACTGCCCAAGGGCGTTTGGTGCGAGATTTAACGAAACTGGTGCTAAGACTCTCACATTTGTACAAAATTTACGATTTTCGCCCCTAGGGTTGTAAATTAGGAGTTATCCACTTGAGCTACTTCGCTTTTTATATGTGCGCTTTACCTGTTTCAAATAGTTTGGCATTTTCATGTCAAATTTATTTGGCAATTCGCTGATGTTACCCGTCTAGAAAACGATTGCTCATAGATATCAAGTATTGTCAACATCGTTGGTCTCAAGGGACTATATGACTGTATTGCCCGGCTTTTAGAAGACTGGGGAATTACGCTAATTAGTTAAAATTATAATCTGTCAGTTGTTATGTGGTTATGCTTAAAAGGTTGCAATGACGGGCAAATTCCTGTTATCCCTGTTTTGAGGAGTTACTTACACCAGAAGTTCGGATGATTAAGTATCACTTGATAAAAGTAAACTGGCTTGTGTTTGAGGAATAAAATTTTATGAAAGCCATGATTCTTGCTGCGGGTAAGGGTACTCGTGTACGTCCCATTACCTATACAATTCCCAAACCGATGATTCCCATCCTGCAAAAGCCAGTGATGGAATTCCTACTGGAACTTTTGCGCCAACATGGATTTGACCAGATTATGGTCAATGTTAGCCATTTGGCAGAGGAAATTGAAAACTATTTTCGTGACGGTCAACGGTTTGGGGTAGAAATCGCTTATTCTTTTGAAGGCAAAATTGATGATGACGGCAAACTGGTGGGAGAAGCTGTTGGTTCAGCTGGGGGGATGCGGCGTATCCAGGACTTTTCACCTTTTTTTGATGATACCTTTGTGGTTTTGTGTGGTGATGCTCTGATTGACCTAGATTTGTCTGCGGCTGTCAAGTGGCATAAATCCAAAGGGTCAATTGCTACAATCATCACGAAATCTGTGCCCATGGAAGAGGTTTCTAGTTACGGTGTGGTGGTCACTGACGATGATAGTCGTGTTAAAGCTTTCCAAGAAAAACCCTTGCAAGAGGAAGCTCTGAGCACCAACATTAACACTGGGATTTATATTTTTGAGCCAGAGGTGTTTAATTACATACCTTCTGGGGTGGAATATGATATTGGTAGCCAGTTATTTCCCAACTTAGTAGAAGTTGGTGCGCCTTTCTACGCTATTGCCATGGACTTTGAATGGGTAGATATTGGTAAAGTACCAGATTACTGGCGGGCAATTAATGGTGTACTGTTAGGTGATATTAAAAATGTGCAAATTCCAGGTAATGAAGTTGCTCCTGGTATTTACACTGGTTTAAATGTGGCGGTGAATTGGGACAAGGTGGATATTACTGGACCAGTTTACATTGGTGGTATGACCAGGATAGAAGACGGTGCTAAAATTGTCGGACCGGCTATGATTGGGCCTAATTGCTGGATATGCAATGGTGCAACGGTAGAGAACAGTGTAATTTTTGAATGGTCGCGATTGGGTCCGGGAGTCAGACTGGTTGATAAGTTAGTGTTTGGACGTTACTGTGTAGATAAAACGGGAAATGCAATAGATGTTCAAGCTGCTGCTTTAGATTGGCTAATTACGGATGCTCGTCAAACACCACCATCGGAAACACCTTTTGAACGCCAAGCGATTGAGGATTTACTGGGGACTAATGCAAGTTAGAGGCTAGGGGCTGGGGGTTGGGGGTTGGTGATTAGAAAGTTACCATCCTTTCCCCCCGTCCCTCTGCTTTTTACTACCTAGCTATTCAGATACGTGTATCTTCCTAGACTTTGTTCGTAGGTTTGTAGCAGTCGTTGAGATTCAGCTAGGGTAATGTGCTTTTCTTCTAACGCTTTTTCACAACGCTGGCGAATATTTTCTACCATATCTTCAGAGTCATACTGCACATAGCTGACCACTTCGCTCATGGTGTCACCTTTGACAACGTGTTGAATTTGGTAACCTTTGGGTGTCAATTGGATATGAACGGCATTGGTATCACCAAATAAGTTGTGTAGATTACCCATGATTTCTTGATATGCTCCGTTGAGGAACATCCCTAGATAGTAGGGGTTTTCGGGCTTAAAGGTATGCAGTTCTAATACTGATTTGACGTCGCGTAGGTCAATAAAGCGGTCTATTTTGCCATCACTGTCACAGGTAAGGTCTGCCAAAATTCCTCTTTGGATGGGTTCTTCGTCTAGGCGGTGTATTGGCATGATGGGGAATAGTTGGTCTATTGCCCAACAATCAGGTGCTGATTGAAATACTGAAAGATTAATGTAGTAAATGGAAGCCATTATTTTTTCTAGGTCTTCCAATTCATCGGGTACGTATTCCTGCTGTCTAGTAATGTTCAGAATTTTTTGACAGCAAGCCCAGTAAAGTCGCTCGGCTTTGGCTCGTTCTTGGAGGCGCAAAATTCCTAAGTTGAAACGGCTGATGGCTTCTTCTTTAAATTGGGTGGCATCGTGGTAAAATTCCTGATAATTCTCTTGGTTGATGGATTGGTAGGTTTCCCACAAGTATTTGATTACGGGTGATTCCTCTTCTTCGGGCGGTTCTGGTAATTCTAGCGGTACATCGCTAGTACTCAGAACATCAAAAATTAGTACTGACTGGTGGGATGCGATCGCTCGCCCACTTTCGCTAATCAGTGTTGGTACGGGTATCTGGTGTTCGCCACAAGTATCTTTTAACTCGGCTACAATATCATTAGCATAGTTTTGCATATTGTAGTTTTTCGAGGCGTAGAAGTTGGTTTGGGAACCGTCGTAATCTACACCCAATCCGCCCCCAACATCTAGGTATTTCATGTCCGCCCCTAACATGGCTAACTCTACGTAAATACGGCTAGCTTCTTGGATGGCATCTTTGATGACATTAATGGCTGAAATTTGTGAGCCAATGTGAAAGTGCATTAACTGTAAACAATCCAGCAAATTAGCTGCACGTAGTTTGTTAACAGCTGCTACAATTTCAGGAATTGTTAAACCGAACTTAGCGCGATCGCCGGTGGAAGTTCCCCAGCGTCCCATCCCTTGGGTACTCAGTTTGGCACGCACGCCCACAATTGGTTTAATCCCTAATTGTCGGTGAGCAGTAATCACCAAATCAACTTCTTCCACCTGTTCTAAGACAATAATGGAAGTCTGACCTAGTCGTTGGGCTAACATGGCCGTTTCGATATATTCTCTGTCCTTATACCCGTTGCAAATGAGCAATGATCCTGGTGTATCCAACAA
Organism: Anabaenopsis tanganyikae CS-531; assembly: GCF_029891675.1. NCBI lineage: Bacteria > Bacillati > Cyanobacteriota > Cyanophyceae > Nostocales > Nodulariaceae > Anabaenopsis > Anabaenopsis tanganyikae. Next base: position 11,705 of record NZ_JANQDF010000122.1, on the reverse strand, counting down.
GGCTAGGGCAATCATCAATTCTGGCTTAGAACCGGCTTCTAAGCCAAATTGATGCGGTTTGCCAAACTTGACCAAATCTTCAATTAAATGGCGTTCTTGGTTACACTTGACCGGAAACACCCCCCTATACACCCCTGGGTAGTTATAGCGGGCGATCGCCTTGTTAAAACAAGCATTTAAGCGCTCGATGCGGTCTTCCAAAATATCCGAGAAGCGAATTAACATCGGTAGTCCCAAGTTACGCTGCTTCAAGGCGTTAACTAATTCAAACAAATCTAAAGAACCGCCGCGATCGCCCTTAGGAGAAACTGTAATATGACCAGCGGCATTAATAGAAAAATACGGTTCTCCCCAACCCTGTATACGGTATAGTGCTTCACTATCCTCAATTTTCCAGGAATGAGCTAAATTTCCAGGTGGTAGAAGCTTTTTTGGTTTTTGACCTTTAAGCTCTGATTTGTGTCCATGAGAAGGCATGACCACCTCTTGAGATGTAGCAGTTAACTCAGCACCCATTTTCCGTGACCTCTGTATTTCACCCACGAATTAACAATTTAGCGCATTACATTGGCAACAGATATGCACTCACAGATAATTTCTGAGATACACTCTGATTGGTCAGTAGTCATGGGTAATTAGTCATCGATGAAATCTTGATGACTGAACATAACACCCCTGGCAAATGATTAATATCATGTATTCAGTTTTGGGAGATAGCTTTGGAACGCACATTTTTAGCAATTAAACCTGATGGTGTACAGCGTGGACTGGTGTCCGAAATCATCGGTCGCTTTGAAACTAAAGGTTTTACCCTTGTGGGTTTAAAATTTATGAACGTTAGCCGGGAATTGGCAGAACAGCATTATGACGTTCACAGGGAACGTCCATTTTTCGGCAGTTTGGTCGAATTTATCACTTCTGGACCGGTTGTAGCTATGGTTTGGGAAGGTGAAGGCGTTGTTTCGTCGGCCAGAAAAATTATTGGTGCAACCAACCCCCTAACAGCAGAACCTGGGACAATTCGGGGAGATTTTGGTGTTAACATTGGCCGCAATCTTATCCACGGTTCTGATGCCTTAGAGACCGCACAAAGGGAAATAGCCTTGTGGTTTAAAGATGAAGAACTAGTCAGTTGGCAACCACATTTAACACCTTGGTTAAAAGAGTAAATTAAAGACTAGGAAATGAGAAGAGGTAGGGGGGGGGAGAATTTAGGATATTAACAAAATCTTTCTCCCCCATCTTCCTCAGGATATTTCACTTTTTTCTGGTTCGATTTCAGAAACTGAAATCACATTCCGCTCAGAAAATCCCCAGGCTAAAATTAGGGCGATCGCAGAAATCACTAACCATTCTGGTGGGACTAAGTTATCATTTACAACTCTCAACAACAGGCGAAACCCCACAAATGCCACGGTAATATAGCCTGCATCTTCGAGATTTTTAAATTCATCTAACCACCGGATAAACAATCCCGCCATGAATCTTAATGTAATAATTCCAATGGTTGCACCCGTCAACACTAGCCACTTTTCTTGAGAAACTGCGATCGCAGTTGTGACACTATCTAAAGAAAATGCCAAATCTGTGAATGCAATTATCGGTATCGCTTGTAACAACGATTTAAAACGTGGTCCGTGATGATGGTCGTCCTTGTCTTCTTCTGAGGTAAAGTGTTGGAATACCAACCACAGTAGATAGGCCGCACCTAATAATTCAAATTGCCAGTATTTCTGTACCCAAGTAGCAGTGAGAATTAAGCTGATTCTCAGGACATAGGCAACAATTAAACCAAAATTGAGGGCTTTGCGTTCTAGTTCCTTGTCTTCTAGTCCTTGGGCGATCGCCGCCAGGGCGATGGCGTTGTCAGCAGATAGTACCGCCTCTAAAAACACCAATATCAGCAGAACTATGGGAGCTTCAACGCTGAAATTAAAGTGAAGATAATCAAAAATTTGGTCTAGCATTCCGGGTTTTTCAAGCTGGGAGGATTGAAATTATCTCAACAGAGCAACACAGTGCTACTCTTATCCAGCTTAACGTGTTGCTGCTACATTAGCATGGTACGGTTATCCGGGCGATCGCTTTACCCATAGGGTTAATTAAGCATTATCGAAAAAAAGGGTTTAAAACCCCGTTGTTCTACGACGGCTTTTCTTGATTGTTGGAAAAAAACTTGCCTAAAAAACCACAAAAAGCTAAAATGCAATAGTCGGCATGGGGCATCGGCACGACTTTAAATTGACAGGGACTGACTATAAGACTGCTTCGGCAGCGAGTTACTGTGAACTGTCATGAATCACCGAGCTTCAAGATCGGTGAGTATGTCAAATACTCATCCTATTTGAGTTCAGAAATTATCGCTGGTTTAGCTATTTACTGACCAATACTGACCAATTTTTCCAACAGACTACCTGCCAAGTTTAATAAATCTTCATGATTGTGGTCAAGGTTATTCTCCTCACCCTCTAACAGATTTCTCACTAGAGATAACCGGTCATCTACCGCTGCGATTCTCAAACATACTTCTAGATTGACTGCTAAATCAAACAGAGAACGCTCACCTAACTGTTTTCTGGTTCTGATAGCTACAGTATCATCACTGACTAAAAACTCTTTAATTGCGTCTAATAATTTATTGGCTAAAATTTCATCATTTCCCCAACTTTCCAACCAATCACTTTGTGCATCTTCAACATAAAAATTCACAAAATCTACCCCATAAGTTAACCAGTCGTGCTGCATTTTCCTCGCGGTTGTCAAAGCTTGAGCAAATTCTTCCACAGTAGTTTCGTAGCTTTGAGTTTCTTGTTTGTGAGCCATAGAAGCTGTAATAAGATGAGTAGGTAGGGGACGAACACAAACCTAGAATTATTGAATTTTTGACAGGTTCAATCAAATTTTAAATACTTCCCACTAGAAAGATAGTCACTGTTATACAGTGCTATGTTGACTAACTGCTTAATGAAATCGGTCTGTTTGGGATTGTAACTTAAAAATATTCCTCTTTCTATCTGCCAGGAGTGCAGTGTATTTTGCCAAAAATGGTACTTTTGATTGTTAAACTCTTCTGACACACTGGTAATTTGAATACACAGTGGTTTGTGCTGACGACTACTAACAATCAAATCTGTGGCCATAGACAGGTCGGCAATATAACGCTTCCAAACAGCACCTTCACGCTGGACAATATCTTGGGCTATAGCTTTAATGATATCATCATCTTCCTGATTAAATTCACCTGCCATGAGTTTTTGTTTCCAAATGTAAAATTTGGAGTCATTGGCATTGATCCATTTGGGAAAAAGATAGCTATACCAATAGCGCTCATTAGGTGTCATCAGATCGAATTTAGCTTTTTGTTCCTCTTCCGAAGGTGATGATTTAATCATTAGCCAAATCCTAGAATCTGTAATTACTTCTAGGAGAAAAGCCAGAACAAATGGTTTGGCGGTCAGGGTTCCTGGTTTAATATCTTTTACCCAGCGGTTAATTTCATCTAATTTTTTCGACAAGTTAGGGTCTATCGAGGAGGCTTGCTCGATAAGGGATTTTAACTGCTCCTTAATCTCCTGTGCTTGCAAACGATACCCTACTTTCAATCACTAATGCCCTCGCTGAACAATCGATAAATAACTGAAGTTACCAAAACAACAAACATACATTGTATATTCTATTCTATTGTGGATATGAAAACAATTGTGACGTTAGCAGTATCTAAACTTTCTCTGAGCATAGGTATTTTTTAAGATTTGTGTTGATATGTTTACATTTGTAATTTTTAAATTTTGTTTGTACTTCACTCCAGGAGAGTAGAAGTGCTTTTAGTGAAAATATTGTATCACTTCACCAAAATCAAAGCAATTTTTGATAAATTCCAGTACACAATAGTTTTTAGTCATAAATCTACTACCGAGAAAAAATTTAAATTATGTCTGAGCCAACCATAGAATCAATCCTGCAAGAGAAGCGCTCATTCTCTCCGGCCAAGGAATTTGCTCAGAACGCCCATATCAAAAGTTTGGCAGACTATCAGCAGCTGTATGCTCAAGCCCAAGCTGACCCACAAGAATTTTGGGGAGAACTAGCAGCCACACAGCTGCACTGGTTCAAAGAATGGGATAGAGTGTTGGATTGGCAGCCGCCTTTTGCGCAATGGTTTGTGGGTGGTAAAATCAACATCTCTTATAATTGTCTGGATAGACACTTGACCACCTGGCGGAAAAATAAGGCGGCGCTGATTTGGGAAGGAGAACCGGGGGATTCCCGGACTCTGACTTATGCTCAATTACATCGGGAAGTGTGCCAGTTTGCCAATGTCTTGAAACAATTGGGGGCGAAAAAAGGCGATCGCATTGGTATTTATATGCCGATGATTCCCGAAGCAGCGATCGCTATGTTAGCCTGTGCGAGAATTGGCGCACCCCACAGCGTGGTATTTGGTGGATTCAGTGCGGAGGCCTTGCGCGATCGCCTCAATGATGCACAAGCCAAAATAGTAATTACTGCTGATGGTGGTTGGCGTAAAGATACAGTTGTTCCCCTCAAAGTCCAGGTAGACAAAGCCCTAGCAGATGGTACTGTTCCCTCGGTGACAGATGTGTTAGTAGTTAAACGCACAGGTCAACAAATCCACATGGAACCAGGGCGCGACCATTGGTGGCATGATTTACAACAAGGTGTCAGTGCAGACTGTCCCCCCGAACCCATGGATAGTGAAGATATGCTCTTTGTTTTGTATACTTCTGGTAGCACTGGCAAACCAAAGGGTGTTGTTCATACAACTGGTGGTTATAATTTATATAGCCACATCACCACCAAATGGATATTTGACCTACAAGATACAGATATATACTGGTGTACTGCTGATGTGGGTTGGATTACCGGTCACAGCTACATAGTCTATGGTCCGCTTTCCAATGGTGCAACTACTTTAATGTATGAAGGTGCGCCTCGGGCTTCTAATCCTGGTTGTTTCTGGGATGTAATTGAGAAATATGGTGTGAACATTTTTTATACAGCACCTACGGCAATTCGGGCATTTATCAAGATGGGTGAACACCATCCCAAAACCCGCAATTTATCTTCTTTGCGGTTGTTAGGAACAGTGGGGGAACCCATTAACCCAGAAGCCTGGATGTGGTATCATAAAATCATTGGCGGTGAGCGTTGCCCAATTGTGGATACTTGGTGGCAAACAGAAACCGGTGGTATTATGATTACACCCCTACCGGGTGCAATTCCCACTAAACCCGGTTCCGCAACCCTGCCCTTTCCTGGTATTATTGCAGATGTAGTGGATTTAGAAGGTAATACCGTACCCAAGAACGAAGGCGGTTATCTGGCGGTGCGTTATCCTTGGCCGGGAATGATGCGGACAGTCTACGGTGATCCAGAACGTTTTCGCCGCACTTATTGGGAACATATCCCCCCCAAAGATGGTAATTATATCTATTTTGCTGGTGATGGGGCTAGACAAGATGAAAACGGCTATTTCTGGGTTATGGGTCGTGTCGATGATGTGTTGAATGTATCGGGACACCGCCTGGGAACTATGGAAGTAGAATCGGCTTTAGTTTCTCATCCAGCAGTTGCAGAAGCTGCAGTAGTCGGTAAACCTGATGAACTCAAAGGTGAGGAAGTTGTGGCTTTTGTCACCTTAGAAGGGAGATATCAGGGAAGTGAGGATTTGAGTAAAGAACTTAAACAGCACGTGGTTAAGGAAATTGGGGCGATCGCACGTCCGGGGGAAATTCGCTTTACCGACGCTTTACCTAAAACCCGCTCCGGTAAAATTATGCGGCGCTTGTTGCGCAGTCTCGCAGCTGGTCAGGAGGTTTCTGGTGATACTTCTACCTTAGAAGATCGCAGTGTTTTAGACAAGTTGCGGGAAGACGCTTAGACAGATTGGTGACTGGGGACTTTTGTCTCTAGCTGCATCATTGAGGGGGCGAAATGCTTGGGGGTGAGGTTCACTGTGTGACAATACTAGATTCTTCTCCCCTCAATGATGATTTATCAACTAAACCTTAAATTGTCGGGTGCGTTATAGCAACGCTTAACGCATCAATTAATTGGTGCGTTAGAGGATGTTTGGAAAGTCATGATTAGTGTATCAACTATTGTTTGACCCCTCCCTAACCCTATATTTACTTTATAAATAGGTTCTAAGCCATACTTTTTCATGTTTTATCTGGTAGGTTGTTTCCTGAGTATGGTTCTTTTTTGCTGATAAACTGCGACAATTGATTGTTTTAATACTGGCAGCTTGTGGTAAAACCAAACAGAAGCTACAATACAAACTATTCCATCCACCATTAATGTATTGGGTGTGCCGATGCGATTAGCCAAGAAGCCTCCGAGTAGGTTTCCTAGGGGTAGCATTCCTAAAAATGACATTGTGTATAAACTCATTAATCTTCCGCGTTTATCATCCTCTACAATTGTCTGTAAAAATGTGTTGCTGGCGGCAATTTGTAACATTGTTCCTAAGCCAACAAACAACATGATAAATAAGGAAAGTGGTAAATACCGAGATAATGAAAAAGCCATCAAACTGATTCCTAAAATTCCTGGTGCTAAGACAATTAATTTACCAATTAATAGTATATTTACCCTGGTAGCTAAATAAATACCACCTGCTGAAGCTCCTATTCCAGATGCTGTCATTAAAAGTCCCAAGGTTTTGGCACTACCCGTGAGAATTTTTTCTGCAAAAATTGGCAGTAAAATTGTATATTGTAATCCCATTAAGCTAACTAAAGCTGATAGCCATAATATGCATCTAATTGCTGGGAATTTAAAAGCATAAACAAATACTTCTGCAACTTGTTGGAAGGGATTACCAATTGTCACTACAATTTGTCTGGGTTTTATATCCATTGCCAATAATGCAATGATAACAGCAATATAGCTGAATCCATCAATTAAGAAACAATAAGCTGCACCAATCGTTGCTATCAGTAAACCTCCCAGGGCTGGGCCAATTAATTGTGCCCCATGAATTATAGTTGAATTTATGGCGATCGCGTTGGCTAAATGTTCTCTATGTTCCAGTAATTCTGGCGCAAATGCTTGTCTTGCTGGTGAATCGACTGAGTTGATTAATCCTTGAAACAAACTTAAGCCGATGATATGCCATACTTGAATAGTACCAGTTAATGCCAGCACTGCCAAGGCTAATGACTGAACCATGGAAAATATTTGTGTACCAATTAGGGTATGGTAACGGGAAAAACGATCTACAAAGACTCCACCAAAAGGCGCTAGAAAAAAGCTGGGAATTTGACTAGCGAATCCTACAACTCCTAACATAACTGGGGAGTTGGTTAAGTTATACACTAGCCAGATTGTAGCAATATGTGTCATCCATGATCCAATTAAGGAAATGCTTTGTCCGGCAAAAAACAGACGATAGTTCCGTGACATCAGCGCTGGTAGTAGTTGCTGCTCTTGGTTTCCATCTGTATTAGCCATGTAATAATTTCTATCTTAACAATTACTGACTTGACTTTTAATGATTATCTGTAAGTAATTGCAAGAGAACTTCACCCATGGGGGGGATTTAGGGATTAAATTACTCAATATTAAGGATATTTGTCAGGGAAAGTTGAAAATATGGTTATGAAACTTTACATATAGGGTATAATGCGTCTAGAGGTGCTACGCATTCACCCGAGGGCTAAAAGCCGGTGGGCTTTGCTGCTTTGATCTTTGTAAAAGGCGAGCGCTTAAACAAACATATTCAGCTTTAAGCTATTAGTATCTGTTTCGTCAAACTTTGTCATCTGGGTGTACATTGCTAAATTATTTGATCACTTGCCAAGTTATTCTTGCATTCTAGCTAGGCAGTATTTTTAAGAGTGATGGCGCTGATACTCAGGGATTTTTTTAAAGCCAGCAGCTGGATTTGAACCTGCGACCTTCCGATTACAAGTCGGATGCACTACCGCTGTGCTATGCTGGCAAGGAGGGGGATGTTTTTAACTTCCCAACCGATTACCTATTGTAGCATATATATTTAGATTGTCTATAGTCAAGAGCAAAAAAATTTCTTGATGTCGTTGCTCAGGAGATGAGTGGAGTGGGTGAGCACAGCGCCAGTAACTAGAAAAAATAGTCATTTGAATGACTGGTAAAGTTGATAAATTAATATACATAGCAAAAACTAATTCAAATACTGCGCTGGATGCAAAAATTTTTGGTACAGTTTTAAATCTGTACTTTTTTTTGCCCAGCTAGGTAAAGGAACAGACATCAATTATTGTTCTTTACAAATCGGAAGCATGACAGCCTTGATAGGAAGAGATTTATTAAGCCTAGCGGACTTCAGTCCCCAGGAACTTCAAGAAATTCTGCAACTAGCAACCCAACTGAAATCACAAAAGTTGAAGTTGCATTGTAATCAGGTATTAGGTTTGTTATTCTCTAAAGCTTCAACTCGTACGCGAGTCAGTTTTACTGTAGCAATGTACCAACTAGGTGGACAGGTAATTGATCTGAACCCTAATGTCACTCAAGTTAGTCGCGGGGAACCTTTACAGGATACCGCACGAGTATTAGATCGATATTTAGATATTTTGGCAATTCGCACCTTTGCACAGCAGGATTTGGAAACTTTCGCTAGTTATGCTAAAATTCCTGTGATTAACGCTCTCACAGATTCAGAACATCCCTGTCAGATACTAGCGGATTTACTGACAATTCAAGAATGTTTTGGTGAGGTTAATGGTTTAACTTTGACCTATGTAGGCGATGGCAATAACGTAGCTAATTCTCTCATGCTGGGTTGCGCTTTGGCTGGTATGAATGTGAGAGTTGCTACACCTAAAGGCTATGAACCTGATTTGGGAATTGTAGAACAAGCAAGAGCCATTGCAGGGGGTAAAACCGAAGTTCTGATCACTCATGACCCGGAATTAGCCGCCAAGGAGTCTGCTGTACTTTATACTGATGTTTGGGCAAGTATGGGGCAAGAAACAGAAGCAGATCAACGCTTGCCTATTTTTCAACCTTACCAAATTTCCGAACAGTTATTAAGTCTTGCTGACCCAGAGGCAATTGTTTTACACTGCTTACCAGCTCATCGTGGTGAGGAAATCACCGAAGCGGTTCTTGAAGGTTCTCAGTCTCGAGTGTGGGAACAAGCTGAAAATCGCTTACACGCCCAAAAAGCTTTGCTTGCTAGTATCTTAGGTGCAAAGTAAAAAATTATGTATAGGGCAAAAGTTAAGAGCATCATCTTTCTTTTGCCTTTCAAAAACTCTGAACTCACCAAGGAAACACCTTGTTATCTCAGATATTTTGTAGTACAAATGTTCTCAAGACATTTGTATTTACTTTCCCATAAATTTATGGTTATGGAACGTCTCACAGAAGCTCAACAAGAATTATATGACTGGTTAGTAGAATATATCCGAGTTCACCAGTATTCTCCTTCAATTCGGCAAATGATGGCAGCAATGAAGCTGAAATCACCAGCACCAATTCAAAGTCGTTTAGACCATTTACGTACCAAAGGATATCTGGATTGGAACGAGGGGAAGGCGCGGACGATTCGGATTTTGCATCCCGTGAAGCAGGGTATCCCTATTTTAGGTACAATTGCTGCTGGTGGTTTAATAGAACCTTTTACTGATGCTATAGATTATTTAGACTTTTCTCATCTTACTTTACCCCCCCAGACCTACGGTTTACGGGTCGCTGGTGATAGTATGATTGAGGATTTAATTGCTGATGGGGATTTAGTATTTCTGCATCCAGTATTACAACCAGATCAGTTAAAAAATGGTATCATCGTCGCTGCTAGAGTTGATGGATACGGCACTACTTTAAAGCGTTTTTATCGCCGGGATGATCTGGTTACCCTCAAACCTGCTAATCCTAAGTATCAACCTATTGAGGTTCTCGCTACCCAAGTAGAAGTCCAGGGTTCACTGGTTGGGGTGTGGCGAGTTTATTAAGTGGGGACTGGGTGGTGGAGAAAAGATTCCCAATTACCAATGACCAATGACTAATGGCTAATTATCTAGTAGACCATCTACCTAGTTTCAAGCTAAAAGTTCCATCTGTTAGCGAAGCTAAGGGGAATTATCACACTGGTCAAACATCACCAGGATACCCTATCATGCCTGTATCTTTGCAATTACGGCAATATCAACGCCAGGCTATCACTAGTTGGTTTGCCAACAATGGCAGAGGTACGCTGAAAATGGCTACTGGTAGTGGCAAAACTATTACAGCATTAGCGATCGCCTATGAACTATACCAACAGATTGATTTACAAGTGTTGCTGGTGGTGTGTCCTTATCGTCATCTTGTTACTCAATGGGGGAGAGAATGTGAAAAGTTTAACTTACAGCCTATTTTAGCTTTCGAGAATTTACGCGCTTGGCAAAGTCAACTGTCTACGCAACTGTATAATCTGCGTTCCGGTGCGGAAAAATTTATCACTGTGATTACTACCAACTCCACATTAATCAGTGATGGGTTGCAATCTCAACTCAAGTATTTTCCCCCAAAAACTTTAATTATTGGCGATGAAGCCCATAATTTAGGCGCACCGAAGTTAGAAGAAAATTTACCCCGCCGCGTGGGGTTACGTCTGGCTTTATCTGCTACACCGGAAAGGTATTTTGACGATTATGGTACACAATCGTTATTTGATTATTTTGGACCGGTTCTTCAGCCAGAATTTACCTTGAAGGATGCGATCGCCCAGGGAGCTTTGGTACATTATTTGTATTATCCCGTACTCGTCGAGTTAACTGACGCGGAAAGCGTAGCTTATTTAAAGCTGACAAAAAAGATCGGGCGATCGCTATTATATAGAGAACGGGAGAATGGCAAAGGGGAAAACTTGGAAGACCAAGAAGATTTAAAGCCATTATTAATGCAACGCGCCAGGTTAATTGGTGCAGCTTCAAATAAATTAACAGCTTTGCGAGAATTAATGACTACTCGCAGGGAAACTACTCACACTCTTTTTTATTGTAGCGATGGTTCCCAAGAAGCGGGACAGCGTTCATCCTTACGTCAACTCAAAGCCGTTGCTAAAATTCTAGGTGTAGAGTTAGGTTATAGAGTAAGCACTTACACTGCACACACTTCCTTAAAAGAAAGAGAAGTTTTACGCCGTCAATTTGAAACTGGCGAGTTACAGGGTTTAGTCGCAATTCGTTGTTTAGATGAAGGCGTTGATATTCCCGCTATTCAAACCGCCGTGATTTTATCCAGTTCCGGAAATCCTCGTCAGTTTATTCAGCGTCGGGGGCGAGTTTTACGTCCTCACATTGGCAAGGAACGCGCCACTATATTCGATATGATTGTTTTACCACCTGATTTAGATCGGGAAACCATAGAAGTAGAACGCAATCTTTTAAAGAAAGAATTACGCCGCTTAGTAGAGTTTGCAGATTTAGCTGATAACGCCGGGGAAGCCAGAATGCAGTTACTGCATTTACAAAAGCGTTATGGTTTATTAGATATTTGACGAATTTTAGTCATGACTCAGGCGCTCAATATTTCTATGTTTCTTTTTACATCTACATACAAAACCAAAAAAATGTAAATTTTTTTTATAAGTTGGGGAATAAATGGGGCGTAATATGGGAAGATGATCATAAGGTTAATTATAATCGGTTGTGACTGCAAATAAAAATTTTCATAATACCCCATTATGATGAAAATCTAACCTAATTTTAGCA
>NZ_JANQDF010000121.1:0-23518 GCF_029891675.1 Anabaenopsis tanganyikae CS-531 | reverse complement strand
TGTAGGTTATTGATAACCTGTGATTACGCCGGATTTGTACCAACGCCACGCAGTTCTATAACTTATCCCTACGCAGTTCTATAACTTATCCCTACCTTTTTTGCATAATCAGATAGTTTCATTCATTTAATGATCGTACATTCATAATAATATGATACTACAAATATACATAAATGACTATAAATTCATTAAATTATTGTAGACTATATTGTGATCAACTGGATTTGAGAGGGAAACTGGGTGAATCAATCTTCCTTAAATCGGACATTAACCCAAATTTTCGGGATTCTTCTGGGTATAGCACTAGCCATGTGGGTAGTTAGAGGTTTTGGTATGCTGACATTTATTCCCGGTGGTGTCATTGGACTGTTGTTACTAGGGGCGATTACCATAGGGATGATTAGCTATGTACAAAAAACCTGGTGGCGGTTGTAGTCTCAATATATGACAGAGTAAAAACTATGGCAAAGTATGTATGTACGGTGTGTGGCTACGAATATGACCCAGAAATCGGCGATCCTGATAGCGGTGTAGCTCCCGGAACGCCCTTTGAGGAATTGGCTGAGGACTGGGTTTGTCCTGTGTGTGGAGTCACAAAAGATTTTTTTGAACCGCTAGAACTGTAACAATAACCGCTGGTTCCTAGATGTATATATTATAGAAGTTTTTAGCCTTGAATATTCAAAGACCAACTTTAAATATTGTAGTGATTGGAGGTGGAGCGGCAGGATTTTTTGGTGCGATCGCTTGTGCTCAAATGAATCCTGATGCCCAAGTTACCTTAATCGAAGCTAGTCGTCAACCACTGGCGAAAGTGTTGATTTCTGGTGGAGGACGCTGTAATGTCACCCATGCTTGCTTTGAACCAGCCAGATTAGTACAAAATTACCCCAGAGGTGGTAAGGCTTTACGGGGTGCTTTTAGCCGCTTTCAAGCTGAGGATACAGTAGCTTGGTTTGAAAACCACGGTGTGCGGTTAAAAACAGAAGCTGATGGGCGGATGTTTCCCATCACAGATAATTCTGAAACAATTGTGGAATGTTTGATTAAAACTGCTGCGTCCGCTGGGGTACAATTACGCATCGGTACACCAGTAGTTGATGTCAAAAAACTTCCCCAAGCACCAGGGTTTGAAATTATCCTCAAGTCTGGACTGAGCCAAAAATGCGATCGCCTGCTTTTGGCAACAGGAAGTAACCCTATGGGTTATAAAATTGCTAGGGAGTTGGGTCATAACATTGAACCCCCTGTACCTTCTTTATTTACCTTTAATATTCCCGAACCCAAACTGAGGTTATTGGCTGGGGTGAGTGTGAACCCCGTACAATTACGTTTATCTGGGACAGGAAAACCACCACTAGAACAAACTGGGCCATTATTAATCACCCACTGGGGTATGAGTGGCCCTGCTGTGCTGAAACTTTCGGCTTGGGGTGCCCGATTTTTGCACGAAAACCGGTATCAAGCTAAATTATTGGTGAATTGGCTACCGGATTTCAATCAAGAACAAGTGCAGCAAAAAATCTTAGCAGTTAAGACACAATGGGGACAAAAAGCCATGGTCTTACATCGTGGGGTTGACCTACCGCACCGCCTCTGGCAATATCTTATTGACCGGGTCGGGATAACGACAGAAGACCGTTGGGCTGAACTATCCAATAAAAAATTAAATCAGCTAATTCAAGAACTGACCCAGGGAGAGTATTTAATTACAGGTAAAGGAGTGTTTAAAGAGGAATTTGTTACCTGTGGTGGTGTTAATCTCAAGGAAGTTAATTTTAAGACTATGGAGAGTAAGTTAATTCCCGGTCTTTATTTTGCCGGAGAAATTCTAGATATTGATGGAATCACGGGCGGGTTTAACTTCCAAAGTGCTTGGACAACAGGATATTTAGCTGGTAAGTCCATGGGAAGTGAACTAACTGACGGTGGCTATCAAAACATAGTGGGAGCGTGAGAACCCCTACGCTTGAGCGAGGGGATGAAACGCCACTCAACAGGATTTATACCTAACTTATTTACTCCTGCTATCGGGTTTGTTTTCTGGGTCAACATTGACTTGAGGATGCCAAACTTCCCACAACAAAGCGCGATCGCTCCAAGCAGAGCGCATTAAATTCCAGCGCACCTCGTTAGTAGTTCGACCAAACAGATTGAGCATGGTTTGCAGCATTTCTGGAATAGACAGGGTATTTGCTAAAAAACCGCTCCACTGGGGTAAGGATAACTGGAAAAATGAAGCAAAGAAAGCTTGTAGCGTCCCCTCGTCAAACCGCATTAAGTTTTCTAAACCGAACCGGTACAAGGCGTGTTTACGGATTTCCTCGGTTGACCATAGGGTTTGCCATCCTGTGGCTGCAATCTCCCCAGGAGACCCATTCGGATGATTCAAAGCCTGGGCGATCGCTGCTGCTACCCCGGGGGCTCGTCGAATCAAAGCCCCTACCATATAACCAGATGCGGGATGTACCATGCTAGCTGCGCCACCAAAGCCCATGACGGATTGATTGATCAACGGTAAGGGTAAATTCATCGGGAACAAACAGTATTCAATGTGATGGATGTGATTTACCTGCACACCTCGAAAGGCTAAACGTTGATACAACCGCTTTTTCAATACCTCAAAGGAAACTGCGGGACTGTTTGCTAGGGAGGTTTCTTCTACAAAAAATACACCGCCTCCTAAATCCATGGCGTAGAGAAATGTGGGGGGTTCTTCTTGTCTTTGCGCCGGTGATAGATGATCGCTGCGGTAGTCCATTAAAACAAACTGTTGGGCATCAATGGGTGGTGAGGAAAAAGTGCCGACGATGCCGTAAGCTGCTTGATAGGCAATGCGATTGCTTTGGGGTCTTTTTAACAGCGCGGGTTTGTGACCACTGACATCAATAACCACTCTGGCGGCTACCTTTGCTCCTTGGGTCGTAGTGACGCACGAATGAGTTGGTAAATGCTCAATGCTGGTAGCAGTACCCTGATGCCATAACATTTTACCCTGCTCGCACTGTTTTAAGAAGTGTGACTGCAGCTTGACATTATCAAATAAACCGTACTCACGCTGAAGGGATATTTTTTGATCAAGGGTGTAGGTGACACAGTTTTGCCAACGATGGCTGAGAAGATGGGTCATCTTCATTGGTTCTAATTCATTGCACCAGATACCGTATGTGTTTGACCATTCTACTGGGGGGGGTGTGGTTGCTAAACCTGCAACCCTCAGACCTTGATTACATAGGGCGGCGGCGATCGCCAATCCTCCCGGTCCAGAACCAATCACTAAAGCATCAAATACCAAGCTCATACCTATACCCTAAAATGCACTACTACACTGCATTTTAGGGGATTGCTTAGTTCCAGTTTGACTCTTGTGTCCCTCACCCCTATGGTGTGGAAGTCTAGATACTGTTATTTATTTATATAGCCTCATCATTACCCCAGAGGATGACCCGGAAATCACAAGCAGAGTGGGTCAAAACATTCTGGTTCTAATTTGTGGGTGAATTGAAGACTATGTAAAGATACAATCCTCGTACCCCGCTCCCTATCCCCACCCTGATACGAAGTAACCCGTGCAGATAGCATGATTTAACAGAAATTCTGTATATTAAATTACAGTTTACCAGTATAAGAATATATTATTCTAATCCAATTAGTGCTATTATTTCTCAATAAGATGCTAATTGCTGTATTTAGGCTGTTTTTAATCATAAGTACTACTCAAATTGACGATGCATCTATTAATTGTGCTTGGGGATGAGAATTTTTCCCCAACATCATAGTCAAGAATAGATAAAAACTGAAAACTTATCCCTCATATATTATGACAATTACAATTTCACAACAAGCTTTTTGGGATTTATTTGTAGAAATACCAGAAGCACAAAGAAAGTGCGACGGACTATCTACTATCCTCGGTGAACAGTGGGAAATGTTTGATAGTATTTTGCAATTCCCTTCAGAACTAGGTACAGGATTTTATGGAGAAATAGAATTGCGGGAAGGTTTGTCCTTAGCAATTACAGAAACTCAATTATATGATGATATAATTTTGCATCTTCCAGATAGACAACATCCTTTAGAATACAGTTTTTATATTTCCAGTCATCGCCAAAATCACCATTTTTCTGTTCACGACGGAAAAAACACATTATGGGGTAGCGGGCTTGCGCCTAAAGAAAAATTTTCATCATTTAAATCACAAAACCAAATTGAGATTAATGTACATATTGAACCGGAAATATTTTACCTATTCATAGCAAGAGAACAGGACATACTCCCACCAGAATTAACTCATTTAGTCAGAAAACCTGATGAAACATATTATTCTCGTTCTAGTATTACAACTCCAGCAATGCAAGTAGGAATAGAGCAAATTTTAAATTGCCCCTATCACGGACTAATGAAAAGAATGTATTTAGAGAGTAAAGTTTTAGAATTGATGGTATTGTTGGTAGAACAAGACGTAGCAGCACATCCAGCTAAACATAACAGCTTTACAATCAAACCAGAAGATGTAGAACGCATTCACTCTGCTAAAGACATTTTATTAAAAAATTTAGATAATCCCCCCTCTTTAATCGAATTATCCCGACAAGTGGGGTTAAATGACTGTACCCTTAAACGTGGCTTTCGGTTGGTATTTGGTACAACTGTCTTTGGCTATTTACATCATTACCGACTAGAACAAGCCAGAAAATTGTTAGTAGCAGGAGAAACAAGTATTTCTAAAGCTGCGCGTAGCGTTGGTTTTGCTAGTCGTAGCTACTTCGCTACTGCTTTTAGGAAGAAATTTGGTATCAACCCTAAAGAATTTTTATTAGCTAATTCACGTTCATCTCTGGAAATTAATGAATTGATAGGGTAATTACAGGAAAATTAAAAATTTTGATATAAATACAATTCTCACCTGATTAAATCACTTAAAAAGCAAAAATTCCGTCTAGAGTTCAAAAAATTCCGTCTACCGTTCACAACATTTATCCACATCCGATTAATTTCCTGTAGACTTCTTGATAGTAATTATAAATTACCGAAATTCAGTTGATAAGGTATTGAGAGTAGTTAGCGGTTACTGTTAACTCTTCCCAATTCCTCATGCCTATTTATTAGTGTTGTGAGTCGAGTAATGTCAAATCATTTAAATAAACTAGCTTGGATGGTCATTTTAGCTTTGCTATTGGTTAACCCACCTGTTTTAGCTGAAGGCCACGAAAAACCAAAAGGTAAAATTTCTCAATTAAGTGATATACAACAAGCTTCTAGTAGAATTCAGCAATGGCTGGCTCAGTCTGTGATTCAGGTAGCAGGTGTTAATTTACAAACAACGGACAAAGGTGTAGAAGTAATTTTAGAAACCAATCAATCAGATCAACTGCAACTCACAAATCAAAGTGAGGGCAATAGTTTTATTATTAACATTTCTAATGCCCAGTTAAACCTACCTAGCGGTGACACATCATTTCGCCTCGAAAAACCCATGGCGGGAATTACTGAAGTTAAAGTTAGCAATTTAGATGCAAATACAATTCGCGTCACCATCACAGGTGAAACTGCTGCGCCGCAAGTCGAGTTATTTGATGCTGACCAGGGTTTAATTTTTAGTGTCATAACCACAGCATCTACTTCTGAAACCCAACCAGAAGAACCAATTGAATTATTAGTTATAGGTCAGCAAAATAGATACCGTGTACGTAATGCTGCAACTGGAACGAGAACGGATACTCTAATCCGAGATATTCCTCAGACTATTCAAGTAGTTCCTGAACAAGTGATCAAAGATCAAAGAGTTACTCGTTTAAGAGATGCGCTGCTGAATGTTGGTGGTGTGGTTCAAAATGGTGGGTTTGGTGGGGGAGTAGATCAACTGGCTACTCGCGGATTTTTTAACGGTGGTCTTTTTGGTGGAGGTATTTTAGTTGATGGTTTCAAGGATGGACGAAATGGTATTAGAGAAACTGCAAACGTTGAGCGTCTAGAAGTTCTCAAAGGACCGGCTTCAGTTTTATATGGTGGCGTCGAACCGGGAGGTGTAATTAATTTAGTTACGAAGCAACCTCTCAAAGATCCCTATTATAATGCTGAATTGTCAGTAGGTAATTTCTCCACATTTCGTCCTAGTCTTGATATCTCTGGTCCACTAAATTCCGATAGAACTTTGCTATATCGGCTCAACTCTGTTTACGAATCTTCAGCAGGATTCCGTGATTTTAATCAAGATATTCAAAGATTCTTTATTTCACCCACTTTAAAATGGGAAATTGGCAAAGCAACCAACTTAAGGTTGCAATTCGACTATCTCAACGATGAGCGTCCATTTGATCGGGGATTTTTAGCTTTTGGTAATGGTATTCTTGATATTCCTGTGGAGCGTATTTTAGGCGAACCAGATGATGTAAGGAAAGTTGAAGAAATAGGTTTTAGCTATCGCTTAGAACATAATTTTAACGATAATTGGAAAATCCGCAATGCCTTCCGATATCAGAGTGCAGATACCTTCGATTATCGTGCTGAACCTGTGAGATTAGATGAAACAACAGGGATTCTCACACGGAACTTTAGATCCAATGATGACTATCAAGAAAATTATACCTTACAAACTGATTTAGTTGGTAAGTTGGCGACAGGTTCAATTGATCATACTCTCTTATTTGGTGTTGACTTAGCTAGAGCCACATCAGGGGGAACTCAGAGCCGATTACCCGGAGGAATTACACCAAGTATTGATGTATTTAATCCAGTTTACAATGCCATACCCAGACCTGGTTTAGAAGAATTAACCAACGTTGTGCGTAATAACCAGAATAGAAGTACTGGTTTAGGAATTTTCGTACAAGACCAAGTAGCTTTTGCAGATAATTTAAAATTGGTTGTGGGTGGAAGGTTGGATTTTGTAGATCAAAACAGTAAAGATTTACGGGATGGTTCTGAATCCAATCAATACGATACAGCTATCACCCCCAGACTGGGTATTGTTTACCAACCTATTCAACCTATTTCTCTTTATACTAGTTACAGTCAATCATTTTCACCAAATTTTGCGACAAGCGTAGATGGAACAATTTTAGAACCTGAACGGGGAACTCAATATGAAGTTGGTGTAAAAGGTGAATTTTTGGATGGCAAATTAGCGGCTACTTTGGCAGCTTATGACATTATAAAATCAAATATGGCTACAACTGATCCAGCTAATCCAGACTTTAGCATTCCGATAGGAAAACAACGCAGCCAAGGAGTTGAACTCAATGTTGGGGGAGAAATTAGTCCTGGTTGGAATGTGATTGCATCTTATTCTTATGTTGATGCTAAGTACACAGAATTTAATGATGGTTATGCGGGGAATCGTCCGGTGAATATCCCATTTAATACAGCCAGTTTGTGGACAACTTATCAATTACAACGCGGTAATTTACAAGGTTTAGGTTTTGGTTTAGGTTTGTTTTATATAGGCGATCGCCAAGGTAACGACGAAAATACTTATGTCATCCCTGGTTATCTGAGAACAGACGCAGCAATCTACTATCAACGTGATAATTGGCGGTCTGGGGTTAATATCCAAAATCTGTTTAATGAAAAATATTTTCACGGAGCAAATTTTGGGAGAGTAGCTATAGAACCTGGGGCACCATTAAGGGTTATTGGTAGTTTTTCTGTGACATTTTAAACAACATCAGGTGTAGGTTATAAATAACCATCATGAATGAAAGTTATATCAAATTCAAACGCTTAACTCGCTGGTGGGGATTGGCGATAGCAATGTTTTGTTCTTTATTGCTGACTGTAGCTTGTCATTATGGTGGTTCTATACCCGTGAATGAACAGATAACAAACGCAGCTTGTCGTGATCTTAAACACTCTGCGGGAATCACCTGTATTCCAGACAAGTTTGAGCGACTTGTGACTTTAGATGATACTTCCTTGGAAAATGCGATCGCATTAGGTATTCAACCTGTTGGTAGTGTGATTTCCGAGTTTTCCTCACATTGGCGAGAGCAGATGACAGGAGTGAATAACATCGGTACAATGGGCGAACCTAATTTAGAAAGTATTTTGGGAATGAAACCGGACTTCATTATCGGGTTCAAGTATTTCGAATCAATATATTCTCTGTTGTCCAAGATAGGACCCACAGTTTTATTTAAATTTGAAAATAGTGGTCAATGGAAACAGGTATTTAATAACATTGGTGTCGCTTTAGGTAAGGAAGAAACTGCTAAAGAAGTAACAGAAAATTATTACCGTCGTTTGGCTAAATTTCAGGAAAACATGGACGAATATTTAGCTAAAATTCAAGTTTCTGTAGTACGAGTTTATCCGGATAAAATCAACCTTTATCTCAGGGATTCTTTTTGCGGCACAGTTTTACAAGACGCGGGATTATCTCGCCCAAAATCCCAAAGTTTCACCGCATCGGAAGCAAAAAAATTATTTGGTAATCCCATTCAAGTATCTATCAGTAAGGAATTAATTGAAAAAGCGGATGGTGATGTGATATTTATTTGGACATACGAAAATAACGCTAAAGGCAATCAAACAGCTAAAAAGAAATTAGAGGAATTACAAGCAAATCCTCTGTGGAAAAATTTAAAAGCTGTACGCAACAATAAGGTTTATGTAGTTCCAAGTTACTGGATTGGGAGTGGTATGTTAGCTGCAAACGCCATTATTGATGATTTATTTCAATATCTCGTCAATACACCCTAAATCACAGTAAATTTCAGGTTATTATGTATAAGGGCGGGCAGGATGCCCACCCCAGAATAATTTTACTATTAATACTTTTATTTTAGGTACTAAAAACCTACTGTAAAATATTGCCAAGCGGGCTAATTTATTCCAAATTTTTTTTATTTAATTACTTTGGTTATGACTCTTCATACTTTATTTGTTTGTAAATCTTGTAGTGCTGTTATCGACCATGAAGAAGCTGATGAACGGGCTGAAGGAAATAAATTATTTTTGCAACTGCTAGAACTGCAAAAGGATAATTCTATTTATCATCATCTCAATATTGAATCTGTAGGTTGTTTATGGACTTGTGGCCGACCTTGTACTGTGACTTTTGTTTGTCCAGAAAAATATACATATCATTTTGTGGATTTAACAGAGGAAAGTACAACTGATTTGTTGCAATTCAGCCTGCTTTATCAAGGAAGTAAAGACGGATATGTTTTACCTGGGAAACTACCGGGAACACTTCGTTCTCATCTTTTAGTCCGCATCCCTCCCACACCAGAGACAAGGTAAATGATATGTTGTAAAGGCTTGGAAGACGCAGAGCGTAAGGGGCGCGTTGAGGGTCAACTCGAAGGTAAACTCGAAGCAGTACCTCGGTTATTGAAGTTGGGGTTAACTTTGGAGCAGGTAGCAGAAGCACTACTACAAAACTTATTCCTGGAAAATTTGATCAAATTTACCTTGTGTTTCCACTTTCCCTGCTTTCATGACAATAATCTGGTCAGCACGACGCAACACAGCAGGACGATGGGAAACTACAAGACAGGTTGGTGTCCAAGAATTTTCTTGCTGTTCAGGATTATTAACAAATATCCGCGACCATAACGCCAATTCTGTTTCTACATCTAAGGCGCTGGAAAGGTCATCAAATACTAATAATTCCGGTTTGCGGATAAACATCCGCGCTGCTGCTACTCGTTGCATTTGTCCCCCAGATAACCGCACACCTTTAGAACCAACTACAGTTTCTAAACTTTCGCTCATAGTCGCCAAATCTTGCTCAAACACCGCCATTTTTAAAGCTGTGGCAATATCTTGGTCATCTTTAGATAAACCCAACAAAATATTTTCTCGCACAGTGTAGCTAAATAATTGGGGAATTTGGGGAGTATAAGCACTGCGAGGGGGAACCAAAAAACTAGCTGGGCTTTCTACAATGTTCCCATTCCAGTAAATTTCTCCCTTTTGTTTAGGTAGTAATCCTAATAAAACCCGCAGTAATGTAGTTTTACCTGCACCAATTTCACCAGTAATTACAGTTAAACTACCCCGTGTAATTTCCAAGTTAATATTTTTAATTCCTTGGTCAGTACCAGGATAATTATAAGTGAGATGAGATACTGTTAAAACTTGCAGTTTATCTTGCTCATTTCTCACAGGTGGTTCTAATGGTGGTAGGGGTTTTTGGCGATTATTCAGGTCATTTACATAAAGTTGATTGGGAGCTACTAATATATCCGCGGATACACCTGCTAATAAACTAGCCATCCGTTCAAAAGATACTTCTGTATGTTTAGATAACGCTAGAAAACCGCCAACAGAGCTAAAAAAGCCAGTCACAAAGGAAAGGTTATATACAAATAAAGCAAAGTCACCAACTGTTAACTGATTAACGCCACTCTGCATGAATTGAGAAGCCAGTAAAAGAATTATACCGGTTCCTAGATTCACCATATTTTGAAAGGTAGAATTAAGAATAGCATTCAACAAGCTATCTTTAATCATTGTTTGGCGGCGTTGCTCATTTAAAGTATGAAAATAATCCAAAACATTTTTTTCTGCGCCGGCGACTTTAATAGCTTGAACTGAACCAAATATTTCACCTAAAAGCCCTGTAACTTTTTCGGTAGCTTGGCGGCTGGCTTTCCTATACTTTTTAATGCGAGTTTCTCCGCCTTGAATAATTGCGACCATTCCGACTAAGGGCAGAAACACAAACACGGTCATCTGCACATTAATACTCACTAAAATCATTAAACAAAGAATAGCAAATATTCCTTCTCCAGAAATTTCTGATATCCAGGCTACGTTGTCTTCTATTTGTTCGGCATCATCACGAAAATAGCTAATTATTTCTCCCTGAGATCCAGTTTTTTCAGCTTCTTCATTAACAATTATGGGCTGTGCTGTGGGATTGTCAAATAAGCGTTCTAATAAGTTATGTCGCAGTAATGACCGCATTAAAAAACGGTGCTGGGTTTTGGTAATACGTCCGGCAAATATAACGGCAATATGCCCAAAATTGAGAGCGAGTAATAATGCAATTAAGGCTAAGGGTGATAAACCCAACTGTGCTTTATTAGTTAAACTATTGAAAAATTCCCTGATGATTAAGCCTGGTAGCGCTGGCAAACCCGTAATTAAAATCCAGTAGATGCTGTCAATAATATATAGTTTGGGTTGGTAACAAATTAGTTGCCATAATAATTGCCAATGGTTGCATTTTTTTGTTGCTGCCATAATTATTTTTAATTTAAAATATCGCTTAAGCCTGTTTGTAATAATTGGGAAAACCGTGATTCTGAATTATTAAGTAATACTTCTCGTTCACCATATTCTATGATTTTACCTTGTTCTAAAATGAGTATTTGGTTAGCCTTTTGTACAGTGGCTAAACGATGAGCAATAATAATGCCAGTACGCCCGGTTAATAATTTATCAACGGCTTTTTGTACGAGTCTCTCGGTTATGGGGTCGAGGCGAGAGGAGGCTTCATCTAAAATTACTAAACCAGGGTCTTTGAGAAAGACGCGAGTAAATGCGAGTAACTGCGCCTGTCCCGCAGATAAGCCATTACTATCTGGCCCCAAATTTGTATCTAAGCCCTGGGGTAATGAATATAACCATTGTGATAGTCCCAATATTTCTAAGGTTTCATGGATGCGTTCGTCGCTGATCTGTGGGTTAAAAAAGGTGAGGTTATTCCTGACTGTTGTTTGAAACAATTGCACATCTTGGGTGACTAATCCGATTTTTTGCGGTAAGTCTGTTATGGGAGTTTGGTTAATTGGTATATCTCCCAAGTGAATTAGGCCTGAGTGTGGGTCATATAATCTCAGTAATAACCGCACTAGTGAGGATTTACCGCTACCTGTACGCCCTAATAATCCTAATACATGAGCAGCAGGTAAGTTAAAGGATATGTCTTGCAATACTAAATTTATAATATCAGATTCGTGGTCATTATAGCTAAATGAGACGTTGTTAAAAGTCACTGAAAGTGCGCGGTGAGGAAGTTGTTGTTCTCCACCTACACTAATTTTTGATTTTACTTGAAGTAAATTTTGAATGCGGTAAATACTGGCTTCTGCTTGTTGCAGGTTTTCAAATTGGTTGCGGATTTGTTCAATGGGTTCGCTGAGTAAGTTGGTGTAGTAATATAGTATATATACCGTACCAATTGTGATAATGTTTTTACTCCAAAGGTAAGCACCGACGCTTAAGGCGATCGCTGTCCCTAATGTAAAAATCCCGTTAGTTGTACCCCAAAGAATGGTACTGGCAAAGCGGGCTTTATGAAATACTGGTAACCACAGTTGTAAAATTTTGTGGAAGCGGTGCATGACATAATTTTTCGCTCCATTGGCGCGGATGTCTTCCATACCGGCGAGTTGTTCACCGACAAAACCAAAGAAATCAGCACTGATTTGGCGATAATTCGCCCAATGGGGAACAGCTATAGAACGCAGACGAATTAAAGTAAATAATGCTGTGAGGCTAAAAAATGTGATCGCCAAACCAGCTCGCCAATCTTCGGCAAAGAGGACTACAATTACACCGGACATGAGTAGTAAATTGCCTAAGATGTAAACAGTAAATTTAGAAAAGAATTGTGACAGGGTGTGAACATCACCATCTACCTTTTCTAGTAATTCACCGGGTGTAGAGTATTTATGAAAGGATAAATCCAATTGCAAACAATGCTCAACTAAATCAGCGCGTAAGGCGTTGGTAGCTCCCCAAGCGACGTTTTCGCCGTAATAGGTAGCTGCAATGCTAATTAGTTGGGTGATTAAAGCTACAGTTATAAATAGTAAAGCGGCTAAGAGCAAATTTTGTCCTGAACCTCCAGTTACGGCTGTATCAATGAAATATCGCAGAATTTGGGGGTTAACTAATTGTAGTCCTATGCTGGACAAAAGAGCGATCGCAAACTTAGCAACTCGCCATTTTTGTGGTTGGAGATAATCTACAAGTAAATTACAGTATTGTCGGAGTCCAATTTTCATAAAATTTTACCTATCAGCAAACCAGATTTTGGAGACTGATTTCAGAGTAATGTAGATTACATGAACAAAGGTTTTAAGCTTAACTATTGATTCCCATTGGTAAAATCATCACAGAATCAATAAATCGGTAAAAGTTCGCATTCATAATTTTTCAAGATGTTTCCCCTATTAAATATCTGAATATATCATCTAAAACTTGATTTGCTCCAATAATTCCCCATGCAGCAATCCATACATCATTTCGTACTGGATAAATCCGGTTTTCCTGTACTGCTGGTAAGTCCGACCACAAAGGATGATTGATAAATTGTTGCAGCTTTGATTCATTGTGTCCTCCTAGGATCAGAAAAATAGCATCACCAGCCATTTGGGGAATTAATTCTAATGAAACATTTTCTTGAGTTTTATCTTTGTCTTGATACACAGGACGAGAAAAACCTATTTCCTTAATAATTGAACCACTAAATGAGCGATTCATATAAATACGAGCAGAATTTGCCCAAAAATTCACCAGAGATACTTGAGTTTTAGTAAGATTATCACCCATGGTTACCCGTAAATCTTTGATTCTTTGGTCATACTCTTGCAGCAAATTTTCTGCATGTTCTGTTTCACCAACTGCTTCCGCAAATTTTCTTAACCACTGTTTCCAATCAGTATCACCTTCTGCTAAAACTGTTGGTGCAATTTGGGATAAATTTTCATATAAATCA
Source organism: Anabaenopsis tanganyikae CS-531 (assembly GCF_029891675.1). Taxonomy (NCBI): domain Bacteria; kingdom Bacillati; phylum Cyanobacteriota; class Cyanophyceae; order Nostocales; family Nodulariaceae; genus Anabaenopsis; species Anabaenopsis tanganyikae. The sequence continues at coordinate 9,843 of NZ_JANQDF010000121.1, read as the reverse complement.
GCATCCCAATTTAACCCTAAAATTAAATCGGGTTTTAAATATAAAATCTTTTCTAAATTTGGTTGACCGTTAGTACCAATTTTCTCAATTCCGTCGGTTAAATGATCTAGATATTTGAGAAAATTGTTGTCGCCCAAGGTTGTCGCGGCTATCGGTTTGATTCCTAAAGCTAAAATGTTATCTAACCCACCTAGCACAATTACTCGTTGCGGGTGTAAAGGTACTTTGGTTTCACCCATAGCATGACTGACTACCCTCACCGGGGTGACATCCACCGAGTTAAGGTTTAAATTTTGTGTGCTATTCAGTCCACAACCTATGATAATGAAAGTTGTGGCAATACCTAAGATGAATTTTAATTTATAAACAGAAAATAATTTCATCAGTATAATTAATTTTGGATTGTTGTAATTGATATAAAGGGTGAGCAAAAAACCACCCTAAAAAAATAATTTATGCTGATTATTTACCAAACAATTTGATAGCCTACACTGAGAGTTATACCTTTTCCGGCATAATTGGCACTATCGAAAAATGGGGCAAAGTATTGTGAATAAACTGGGAAATATTGGTTATTGAATAAGTTTTGAATACCAAGTTTTAGTTCACCTTGACCTAGTTTGATACTGCTGATATAGTCAACTGTGATAAAGCTGTTAATTTTGGCATCCTCTACCTCATCTTGAAAAGCGAGATCGCGATCGCCTGAGTACAATAATTGCAGTCGGTTGCGCCAACTGGGGAGGGTTTGGTTTTCTACGTAGGCTGTGAGTTTTAATGGTGGAACAGTAATACTGTTGAGTGCAAGGAAATTACCATCATTATTCTCATCATTTACACCTTCTATCCAAGTAGCTGTACCTCCCAAACTCCAACCTTGAGATGGTTGGACATCCACAGCTGCTTCTATCCCGTAAATTTTTTGAGGAGCGCGAATAGTTTCCAGGAAGTCACTATTAGGGTTAAAACTAAAAGCTGAACCTAACTCAGAATAGTTGTAGAAACCAGAAAGTGACACCTGGAGATTATCCCAATTACTACGAATACCAATTTCATAGTTATCTACTTTCTGTGGTTCTGTTAGTTGCAAAGAGTTTAAAACATTCACCACACCTCCAGGAGGTCGGCGGAAAACACGACCTAAATCTGGAACTGAGAACCCCTGAGCAAAGTTACTAAAAACACTAACTGACGGCGTAAGTTTGTAGACAATACCACCATTAAACACTGTGGAATCAAAACTGCGATCGCCTCCTTGAATTTGCCGACGGGGATTTTCTGCTGTGATATAATCGTCTAAATTCACACCAATATTCACATAGCGCAAGCCACCACTTAACAGCAAATTATCAGTAACATCCCATTGCAACTGACCAAATATACCCAGTTCTCTAAAATCATACTCTGGGACAAAAACACGCTCGTCAATCTTGCGAAAAACTCGACCCCCGGAAGCATCAAATTCATCAGGGTCGAAAATATTAAATCTTTGAGAACTGCGTTCTTTTTGATAATCAACCCCCCAAAGTAAACTCACTGTGCTTTGAGAATTAAAAGGTGTGTCCACCTGCAATCTTCCACCCAACTGTTCTATGTCGCCTTCTGATTTGGTGATTGCTCTCAACCTACCATCACGGTTATCATCGGGAATTCCTCCACCAAAACCATAATTACGATAGTAAGCTTGAGCCTGAACCTTACTAGCTAAAATACTATCATTACTGTAATTTAAACTTAGTAAAGTATTGTTGATAAAGGCCCCATCACTAGCGCCAATTACAGTAGTCCCCTCCGGTATTCTCAGAGCGCGAGATTTTTGAATTCCGGGAATTTCATCAATAGCTTCATCAGAAATAAAGTTAGTATTTTGCCACTGGTCGAAATGATTAAAACTAAATTGCAGACGTTGATCGGGCGTTAATTCTACTCCTACCTTAGCCAAAGCATTGATTTTGGTGCTATCTTCATCACCTGCAAAATTAGCAATGCGATCGCCTTCAGCATCAAAAAACCCCCCAGTGGTCACCAGAGAAAACCCGACAGTATAGTCAAATTTGCCCTCTGTCCCAGATATTTGATGCGACAAATCATAGCCAAAACTATCTGCGGAATTAGTCAAAGAAGTATCTAAACCAATATTGCTTGTAGAAGTTAATCTTTGACCGCTTGGCCTCTTAGTAATAATATTGACTACACCACCAGTAGCTTGACCACCATAGATTGCATTCGGACCGCGAACAACTTCAATGCGTTCAATCGCACTGGGGTCAATGGTTGTCAGTTGAGCGGGAATTGATTGCAAATTAGCATTTTGGGGAACACCGTCAATTAAGACCGAAATATTACGACCGCGTAAACTTTGCCCAAATGTATTACTCCGATTAGTAGGGGAACCAAAGCCAGGAACTGTTTTTCCCAAAATATCAGCTAAATTTGTGCTCAACTGGGCTTGCTGTTCAATTTCTTCCCGTGTAATCACAGTTACAGAACGTGCGACATTCTGCACATCTTCTTCCGTGCGTGTTGCTGTCACCACCAATTCTATAGATTCTTGAGTTTCATCTGAACGCTGTTCTGGCTCTTGTTGTGCGGAAGTTCCAACTGGTGTGAGGGCAAAAATTAACCCTTCAACAGTGTCAAATAATTCGACATTTGGCAATCCTGTTGCACCCGTGACTGTTAACCGAATAGTGTTAACATCTAGACTAGTAACTGTTATCTGTGTAATACCCTCAACTGGTTTTAAGGATGTAAAGCCATCACCACTAGGTAAACGCAATTGACTATTAGGAATATCTATAATCAAGTCATTCTTATTATTGCTACTATTTGTGATTTGCAGTTCTTCGGCTTGATTTGTCTTTAAAATTACCTCTATACCTTTTTCTGTGGGATTTACTTCTACTCCATTGATAATAATTACAGATTGCCCTGTTGAAGTTTGTGATACTAATTCTTTCACCTTATTTGTAAGTAGTTCCACCTCACTTACAGACGGAATTGCCAATACAGGTTTAACGGTAAGTACTACACTGGTTAAACAAACTACTGTAAATAATTGCAACCTTGTTGACATATACTCTCATACCAATTAAGAATCTATTTTAAGGAGAGTACAATAATTCCTTTGTAATTTAAAATACCTGTTCAGCTGCAAGACGGATTTTTTTGGCCCGTAGACGGATTTTTTTGACAATTGGATTTTTAAACAGGGGCGCGAAGGTTTACGCAAAGGTTCGCAGAGGTTGAAGGAGGGGTGCAAGAAGGGCGCAGGAAGGGCGCAGGGTTAATGCTGGCTGCTGGTTTTTCCAGGCGATAGTATTTTGGGTTAACTCCAAATCGTTTACGAAATGCAGCTGCAAAGCTACCTTGGTTTGCATAACCAACAGTACGTGCTATTTCTTTGATACTCATTCTTTTTTCTATGAGCAGTTGACTTGATAATTCCATTCGCTGTTCATGTAAATAACCAAATACTGTTGTGCCAAATACTTGATGAAAACCAATTTTCAGTTTGTAATCGTTTAATCCTACTTGTCTTGCTAATTGAATTAATGTGGGAGGATGATTAATATCTCTGATGAGGATTATTTTAGCTGCATGAATTCTTTCAATGTCATCCTTTTTAAGTAGGAGTTTTTTAGCTGGCTTTTCATGGTTCTGTGCCAATTGTTCCAATTTCAGTGCAATTAATTCTAAACATTTACTTTCTAAGTATATACATTTAATTATTCCCTGGAAAGGACAGTTGATAATCTGCTCTAATGGCAGATACATCTCTGGAGTGATTATATTGCTGTCAAAAAAATCTTCTTTACTATTATTTTCGAGGAAGTCTGTTAAAATATTTGGTACCTTTTTGCGATGCTCAATAATAAAATCTTTCAGCAAATCTGGACTTTTTAAGTGAATATCTACTTTTAGTCGCCGCTTGTTACCAAAAATTACAAAACTTTCTCTTCCATCCATTTGATCTTGATTCCTCCAGTCTAAAAAACTTTGCCCACATTCGTTTTGGGAGTATGAGCCTGACAAATTAAATCCAAATTCTATCTTATCGTATTCACTCGGTTGAATATCTTCAGATTCAATATACAAATCATCATCAAATTGTTCATCAATAATTAGCAGACGTATTCCTCGTAATTGAATCTGACGATGGTATCCTTTACCCAAGTTTTCCGGGCAGTAATTGATAAAATCTCCAGTATGAGATTCATCTGGATATTGAGTGTTTTCGTTAATCTGTTGCCAAGTTATGTTATAGTCTGTTTGCGAAATTATGTTGGACATACTTTTCTCTGAGAGGTAAAATGCTTAAGTCTACAAATGTCAATTGATGATGAAGTTGCAACCTAAAATTTATTGGCGAATTTCTGATTTTTAATTGTTTAAGAACACCGTATCCTACTAATGGGGATACACATTGGTGTACCAGTTACTGGGTCTGTAATAATCTGGGAACCTAGCCCGAATACTTCTTGAACAGTAGTTTTAGTCATCACTTCTTCGGGTGTACCATGAGTATAAACTCTACCTTGCTTCACCGCTACTAAATAATCTGCATAACGACAAGCTTGGTTTAAATCATGCAGTACCATAACCAAAGTTCTTTGCTGATTTTGGTTTAATTCCCATAGCAAATCTAAAACTTCAATTTGGTGTGCTAAGTCTAAGAAAGTTGTGGGTTCATCTAATAGTAAAATATCCGTATTCTGAGCTAGTGCCATAGCAATCCAAGCACGCTGTCGCTGTCCACCAGAGAGGGTATCTAACTCCCGTTCAGCCAGTTCTTTCATTCTCGTTGTTTCTAATGCTATTTCTACAAAATGTTCATCTTCTTTTGTCCATTGTTGCATCAAATTTTGATAGGGAAAGCGTCCGAAAGCTACTAAGTCTCTGACGGTTAAACCTTCGGGAGCTAGGGGAGATTGAACCAAAATACCTAATTTTTTAGCAACATCTTTTGTTGATAACTTAAACAAATCTGCTGTATCTAAATAAACTGTGCCTTTCTGCGGTTTCAGTAACCTTGCTAACCCCCGCAGTAGTGTAGATTTACCGCAACCATTAGCACCCACTAATGCGGTAATTTTTCGTTTGGGTATAGTCAGATCTAAATTTTTTATAATGGTTACCCCATCATAACCTAGAGTTAAATTATTAGCTGATAGGGGATGAATTATCTGAGTTGGTAATATCATTTTTTCCGGCTCATTAATAAATAAATAAAGTAAGGAGCACCAATTACAGCAGTGAGAACGCCACAGGGAAGTTCTAGGGGTGCAAATATAATTCTCCCCAATAAATCAGCGATAACTACAATCATGGCTCCCCAGGCGGCAGATACAGGAATTAAACCTTCATGATTACTACCTACTAACTGTCGGGCGATGTGGGGAGCAATTAATCCCACAAAACTAATGGTTCCAGCAGTGGCTACCGCTGCGCCAGAAAGTGCAGCACTAATTAATATTAAAAAACTGCGTTGCCACTCTACTCTACTACCTAAACCTTTTGCTATTTCATCCCCTAAAGCTAAAGCATTTAATTGTGGTGCACTACATAAAGCTAAAGGAATAAATATTATCAACCAAGGTAATATAGCTAATACCTGTTCCCAGCTGCGTCCATAAACACTACCAGCTAGCCAAACTAAAGCTTGACTCACATTGTAAATTTCTCCAAATGTCAGCAATAGGCTAGTCAAAGCACCAGTGACAGCAGAAATTCCCACGCCAATTAAAATTAGGCGAATGGGATGAGTACCCCTATCCCAAGCCAGTAGATAAATCACCACAGAAGCAGCTAAAGCACCACTAAAGGCAGCTAAAGGCAAAATTCCGGCCGGTAAGTTGGGAAACAGCACAATTAAAGACACAGCCGCTAAACCAGCACCAGTATTAATCCCAATAATACCTGGGTCTGCTAAAGCATTTCTGGTGATGCCTTGGATAATTGTCCCAGATATTCCTAAGGCTGTCCCCACAAGTCCAGCCGTTAAAGTTCTTGGTAGTCTTAGGGTGTTAATCACAAAACCATATTCAGGATTTCCCGTGTTTATCCCCAAAATTGTTTGAATTACAACTAGAGGTGGTGTGGGATATTCGCCAATGGAGGTGCTAATTACCATCGTTACCAAAGTGATGATTATCAGGATGAGTAAAACAATGGGAACACGTTTTTTCAGGCGCAAAGAAATAGGAAATATTTTGGAACGAAAAATTAAGCTATTATTCCTCATTTTTTAATTTGATTTTTCGCTAAATAAATGAAGAATGGCGCACCCACTAAAGCTGTCATAATTCCCACGGGTAGTTCTTGTGGTTGAATTACCAATCTGGCAAAAATATCTGAACTTAAAAGTAGGATTGAACCAAACAAAGCGCTATATGGTAGAATCCATCGGTAATCTACCCCAATTAACAAGCGCACTATATGGGGAACGATTAAACCAATAAATCCAATACCACCTGTAACTGCTACTGCACTACCTTGGAGCAGAAAAACACTAACGCCAGCAGCAATTTTTATCCATAAGGTTTGTTGACCTAATCCTTGGGCGATATCTTCTCCTAGGCTGAGAACTGTGATTTGTTTTCCTAGGAGGAACGCCAAGATTAAGCCCATGCAAATGTAAGTCAACACTTGAGTAATGATATTGGCATCAGCACCTGCTAGGGAACCGGCTAACCAAAAGCGAATTTCTTCTAATGTGCGTTGGCTGACAATTAAGATGGTAGTAATCAGTGCGGCAAGTAAGTTGCTCATAGCTGCACCAGCCATGGTGAGATTGAGAGGAGTGATACCACTGCGCCCAAAAGAAGCTAAAAAATAAACACTGATAGCCGTAATTCCCGCACCAGCAAAGGCATACCAAACATAAGCAGTCGGTGCAGAACTACCAAAAATAAAGATAGCAATTACAACAGCGAAGGATGCGCCGCCATTAATTCCTAAGATGCCCGGGTCGGCTAATGGGTTACGTGTTATACCTTGCATTAGGGCACCAGATACGGCAATTGCAGCACCTACCATCACGGCTAGGAGCGATCGCGGTAGTCTGACTGTACGTATAATTAAATGGTTTTGAGAACCATCAAAGTCTGTCAATGCTCTATAAACTGTAGTCCAAGGTATATCTGCAGCACCGAGAGTGACGCTGAAAATTAGGCATATTAGGAGAATCACTACTGCTAAAACTAAACCCCCAAGGGGCAAAGTTAGGGAGTGTAAAAATCCTCTGTTTGGTGAGGAAGTTGATTTACTCATTACCTATCTGATATTTATTCTCAACTGAGTTTAAAGTAGTTGAGAATAGATTGCAAGTATATATAAAATTAAGTAACATAAGTTTTGCTCCCGAATAATCAGTTATAGGTGAAGTTTCCGTGTACACAAATGTCCTTCTCTATGCTTCAATGTTTTTAGATTTGAACACACCTAAAAATGAAATTCAGCGAAATTGTTGATAGAATGGGTGAGTTGGCTACAGATAACAGCCTCAGCATTGCTCCCGTTCAAAATCCAGAAATTACAGGTGTAGCTGCTGTGGATGAAGCTAAACTTGGTCATCTGAGTTATATAGAAGGGGCAAGATTCGCTGCTCTTGTCAGCCAGACCCACGCTAGCGCTTTAATCTTACCCCGGGATAAAACACTACAGTCCCAAGCAGAAGAGCGGGGTATCGCCTGGATAGCTACGCCAGAACCCCGCCTGTTGTTTGCCCAAGCGATCGCACTTTTTTATCAACCATACCGTCCCCAGCCAGAAGTTCACCCCACTGCGGTGATTCATCCCACAGCCAAAGTGGGTAATGATGTTTATATTGGTCCCCATGCGGTGATTCAGCAGGATGTGGAAATTGGTCATGGTGCGATTATTCATCCCAATGTGGTAATTTATCCCGATGCCAAAATCGGCGATCGCACCATCTTACACGCTAACTGTACCATCCATGAACGTACCCGCATCGGTGCTGATTGCGTAATTCACAGTGGGGCTGTGATTGGTGCGGAAGGCTTTGGTTTTGTACCTACCCCCACTGGTTGGTTAAAAATGGAACAGTCAGGTTATACTGTCTTGGAAGATGGGGTAGAAGTTGGCTGTAATAGTGCCATTGATCGCCCGGCTGTGGGAGAAACACGGATAGGAAGCCGGACAGTAATTGATAATTTAGTACAAATAGGACACGGTTGCACTATTGGGTCAAATTGTGCTATTGCCGGGCAATCTGGACTAGCCGGAGGGGTGAAAGTGGGGAATCGGGTGATCTTAGCCGGACAGTCAGGAGTGTCGAATCAAGTAAAAATTGGTGATGGGGCGATGGCATCTGCTAAATCCGGCATTCATCATGATGTGGCACCGGGGGAAATAGTTTCCGGGATGCCAGCAGTTCCCCACAAACTGTATCTGAAAGTATCTGCCATATACAATCGCTTACCAGAAATGTATCAATCCTTCAAGCAATTACAACGGCAGATAGGAAAAAAGTAACTAACTAATCCCCAATTTTTCTAACACTGGCTTTGTAGAAACGATGTGACGATCTAAACCTAGTTCCTTGGGGCTAACCCCTAAAGCCAAAGCAATCAACTGAGGTAAGTGCAGGACGGGTAAACCTAATCGTTTGTTAATGACCTTTTCCACCTCTGGCTGACGGGAATCTAAATTCAGATGACACAAAGGACAAGGAGTGACTATACAATCAGCCCCATTTTCTAGGGCTTCTTGAATGTGCATCCCCGCCATCTTAAAAGACTCGGTGGTGGCGTAGCTAGCAAGAGGCCAGCCACAGCATTGGGTACGACCACGGTAATAAATCGGTGTTGCGCCTACCGCCCGAAATAAATTTTCCATACCTTCGGGGCGGAATGGGTCATCATAGGGCATATGTTTTTGGGCGCGCAGGAGATAACAGCCATAAAAAGCAGCACAGTTTAATCCGGTTAACTTATGAGTGACTCGTTGACTAATTGCCTCTAAACCATAATCTGTAATGAGGGCATAGAGAATATGTTTAACTTCGGTACTACCGCGATAAGGTAAACAGCCTTGTTTATTTAGTAGGCCATTGACTTGTTTTAGGTAACTGGGGTTGTCTGTTTGGCATTGCTTGAGGTTTTCGTTCACATGACCGATAACCCCCTGACAAGTGCTGCAATGGGTAAGTAAGGGTAGATTTAACTCCTCAGCTAAAGCTATATTGCGGGCGTTGACAGTATCTTCGAGTAATTGGGAATCTTCTTTAAATGTGCCGGAACCGCAGCAAGCGGCTTTTTTGACTGAAATCAGTTCAATACCCAATGCTTGGGTTAAAGCTTGAGTGGATAAGTGAAGCTCTCCGCAAGCGCCTTGGGCTACACAGCCGGGGTAATAAGCGTATTTGAGGGGGGAAGATAGCATATAAATATGTTTGGATGTTTGGATAAGGGCAGTTATCCCTGATAATAACCTTTAGAAAAGTAGGGATTTAGTGGCTTTGGGGTAAATGGTTTTTTTGAGTATTTGAGATGTTATCTTAGGTACAGAACCTAAGTGTGTCCTTGGGGATGGGAGTTTTCTAGAGCTAGTCCTAAGCTGAATATTTTATAGACAAAAATATACTTATATTGACAAGTATTGACATAAGTGAGTTAAGAAAATCGCCCACTTGATATATAATCTTACGATATCAAGTATTGAATTAAGACTATTGCCAAGGCGAAAACCAAGCAATGATAGCGGTAGTCTTTCTTGTAAATCTTAAGAGAAATATCGCGTCTGGCTAAGGCGTGCAAGTCTACACCAGGGATAACCGCTCCCATGCTCCCGTTGAAGTAGAAAGTAAAGTCTAGCTTTGTC
>NZ_JANQDF010000120.1:0-28495 GCF_029891675.1 Anabaenopsis tanganyikae CS-531 | reverse complement strand
CAATGGTCTTTTAATGGGCTATTTTTCTTACTAAGAATACAGACTTTGTACTGTTTTTCTCCGGTGGTCACCTTGTCCACCTTGTCCACCAAGTCTTGTCCTTGTAAGGGGAGGGGACTGGATTTGATTGTTTTTTGTGTGGTCGGTGTTCGGTGTTACCCATTCCCCATTCCCCATTCCCCATTCCCCATTCCCTGTTCCCTGTTCCCCATTCCCCATTCCCTGTTCCCTGTTCCCCATTCCCTGTTCCCCATTCCCTGTTCCCTGTTCCCTGTTCCCTGTTCCCTGTTCCCTGTTCCCTAAGATAAAAATTACCTGTTCAAAACTTATTAAATATCCTCTGATACTTAAGCAGTAATTGCTTGTGTGACTTTTTATTACGATCTTTGTCATACTCCACCAATGGTTGTTTTTTGTGTCATAGTGGGGGGAAGAGAATTGATTCGGTGATCAGATTTTGTTTTTATTATTGACGGGCTATTTCCTTTTGGTATTTACAGGCTTTTCTCCGAAACCGAAATCTCTACACTCTTACGATTTTGGAGAAATTTTATGTCAGTTTATGTAGGTAATCTATCTTATGAGGTTACACAAGATGCACTTAATGCAGTATTTGCCGAATATGGTTCTGTAAAGCGGGTACAACTACCTACTAACCGCGAAACAGGACAACTGCGGGGTTTTGGGTTTGTAGAAATGGGTACGGATGAGGAAGAAAGCGTTGCGATCGAAGCTCTTGATGGTGCTGAATGGATGGGACGCTCCCTGAAGGTAAATAAAGCCAAACCCAGAGAAGATAAGGGTTCTTTTGGTGGTAACCGTGGTGGCGGTAATTTCCGTAGCCGTTACTAGATCAAATAGATTATACTTTTTCAACTGCTAAACACCGGCAGTAAAAAAAAGGTCATGGTTTCGTACACATGAAAATGGACTCAAACCGAGTCCGTTTTGATGTGAAAACATTAACCTAAGTGGGAAAGTCATGACTGGAGTTTGAGTTTAAGCGGGTAATAGCGCTTTCTCCGCAGCTTGGATCAGATGTTCTTGGGAAAGCTGTTGTAATTTGTACATATGCTCAAACAAACTCCAGCAGTATTCTTCTGGTAATCCACAGGTAACAGCACCCCGCAAGACAACAGTAGAATACCAGTCGTTGGGTGCGAGTTCTTCTGGGAGCTTGTTCACCACTATATAAGTGCGCGTATTTTTGTAGACATTATTTTGGGAATGAATCTCTACTGTTTCCCGACGGTATAAACTTTGGGAAACACCTTCGCGTTTATCTAAGTTTACACTCAAGCGCCAGGGTAGTTGATAAAGGACACCTTTGACATGAGCTTGGTCGTCTGGTAAGACATCTAAAACCCCACACTTGCGGGTGGGAGAATAGGAATAGAACCCTAGGCGGTAACCTTTCAACACCGCTGGGCCGATAATATAATCATGGGTATTTTCACCCAGCGATCGCTTTAAGTCTACCGGACACATACAAGAACCATAGGCAAAATAGTAAAACATTGGCTCTTTTTGTGCCTGTTGTTGCAGTTTCAACTGAGGCTGGGGCAGATTATGGGATTGTACCCAACGATGGTGTGAGCGATCGCTTTGATGACTCATCTATCTTCAGAAGTATTTAATAAAAATTCTATCATCAATTTTCTCAAGATACAACTTTATTCCGATAGAAAAACCGTAGTTTCAAATTTTGGGTGTATAAACCCAGTAATTAATATGAGAATTAGGCTGAAATTTAAGTGCAATCCTGGGTAATTTTCCCGGCTTCTTGATTGAGCCTGACGGACGAACCCGTGCTATTAGTGTGATAAACTAAGGTTTGGTCAACAGCATCGACAGTTACTCGCCACCCTGGGACTAAAGCCTGAGTGCAGAATTCATCAGGACTAGCTAGGTTTAAACAGCCATTATTCCATGTTTGTGGTTGAGCTTGAATAATCTTGAGTTGAGAAATTGGTAAGTCTAAATCTTCAGAGACCGCTTGTAAAACTGCATTTTTGACAGACTCTGGTAGATTGATCACCTGGTTATCTGCGGGAGTATCAGTAGCTGCTAAAAGTAAAGAACCCGGGTAGCTGTGTGGGTGAGGAGCAACGGTCGCTGCAGTAACGCGGTTAATGATTGTCAACCCGCTACCCAGAGAAAAAATGCCAGTTAAAATTACCACAGTGATAATTCGGGCTTTATCGGTAATATAATTATTCTTGTGCGTCATTTTGCTGATCAAACCCCAATATTTATTATTAGTCCATTATGGCAAGCGATGGCAGCACCAGCCCTAAAGTTCCCAAAGCAGATATGACAAATATCTGCACGCAATATACAGCTATTCTCACCAGGTAAAAATCATGCAACTTATTTGCATATGGACTGTATCATAATTATATCACTAGCTCTCAATCCTCAAACCATACCAAAGTTAGAATTAAGAGGCGTGTGGCTGACAAATATTGATAGTGCTGAATTTCCTCCAAGTCTAGCCCGATCAGTGCGATTGCGCACAGCGCAGTACGGGAGGCGATCGCAGTGGTACATCTGCAATCATTCCCCAATCAGAATCAGGTTTTAGCAGTTGTATTTTTTTAGTTCCGCTTGAACTCCATTTGAGCAAAGTGGTCTTGCAGTAGTTTGTGGATGAAGCGGTAGCGACCACCAACACGCTGGAGGAATAATCGCTCGGTGCAGTAGTCGAGGAAACGGGCATAGTTCCAGGGGATGTAACCGTTGCAGTAGAGGATAAAGCGTAGGGTGAAGTGTTTAATAACGGGTGTTCCACTTCTAGGTATCCCCACCAATAATCCCACAGATAATCCAGACATTAAGCTAGAAATTAAAGCTTCAAAAATGAAAGCTTGATTTAAACTAGTACTATTCGTTTGATTTTGAATCAAAAAGATTGATATTTGTATAAAAAAGATTAATATTGTGGAGGGTAAAAAAAACCAGGCTGATAACTTGACTGTATTTTTAGCAGATTGCCAAATACCTTGGTTAGGAATAGTTTTGTTTTCTATTTCTAGACCTGAAAATCCTAAAAATATCCCTAAAATTAGCCCATACATCAGCCCTAAAATCAGCCCAGAAATCAGCCCAGAAATCAGCCTTAAAATCAGCCCTAAAATTAGCCCTAAAATCAGCCCATTTTTAAAAATATGATAAGAAAATTTTATACTTTCAATTGCTTCAATTTTATCTCCAATCAGCCCATTAATCAGCCCTAAAATCAGCAATAAAATTAGCCCTAACCTCCACTTAAAAATCAAATAATAAATCAGCCTTAAAATCAACCCAAAAATCAACCCAAAAATCAGCCATTTTATAATAGTTTTGGTAAAAAATTTATTAGGCCTAATTAAATCTATATTTTCAATTTTATCCTCTATTATTTCACCAAAGAATCCATTAATCAGCCCTAAAATCAGCCCTAAAATCAGCCTTAAAATCAACCTATCAATCAACCTATCAATCAGCCCAGAAATCAGCCCAGAAATCAGCGCATAAATCAGCGCATAAATCAGCATTTGTATAACTCCCCAGACAATCAAATTATAAAGAATTTTGGGAATTTTAGTTTTTAATAAATCAGGCTGCATTTCTTCAATCAAGAAATCCGTTCGGGTTTCTTTTTGCATCTGTTTAGCCAACCACACAAGCCACATTCGGGTTCGTTTAGCATTAGGAGGTTTGGTTGAAGAATATGTATTAATTTTCATATTTCGTGTCAACATTCGCCCTATATAGGCATCTAGCAAATACTGAATCCGGTCATTTGAGGAGTTCAAATGCCGCCATTCTTCTATAGATATTTCTTGAAAAGCTAGAACAGTAATACTCAGGAGTAAGGGAGTTTTTACTAACTCTAGTAAGTTTAAGTCGCTCCTGATGATTGAGCAGAGTTCTATATAATTAGTATTTTCTAGATAATCATAAATTTGATTGTCGTTTAAAGGCTGTAAGCATATAGCACCGTTCAGCTGTAATTGAGTAGCGTAGCTACTATATTCTTCACTGCGGCTACAAACAACTAAAGAAAGCGGTCTATTTTCACTTACTAAAAACTGATTAATTGTATGGACACAAAGTTCTTGACGCTGTGGCTCAAGTTCATCTAAACCATCAAGCAATGGTAGTAATTTCTGGTTGTCTACCCATTCTTTACCTAGTTTGTTTGAAACACCATATTTAGATTTGAGTTCAGTTAATAGCCAATCCGTTAAAGATTTTCGGTTATCTTTCCATGAGGACAAGTTGAATAAAACAGGAACGGGATGATCAGGCTGTGCTTCTGCACGTTTGACTAAAGCTTGCGCCAATTCTAATTGTATAGTTGTCTTCCCCGACCCTGGGTTACCTAAAATTAACAGTTTACCTGCAATTTCTTGTGATTCAAAAACTTCTAAAATTGTTGTGGTATCTGGAAGAGCTTCAGCAGGCTTTGAGCCAATTTTTATATCAGCATCCCAAGGGCGCTTGACTTGTTGTGGTTGTGACTCCTTCCCCAAATTAATTAGCACAGCATTATGTAGAGACTGTCTTAACCGTGCTGTAACTTCTTCCTTGACTGCGGCTAATAATTTCTGTTCATTCTTTGGTCGAGCCGGGTCACTTCCTGATGTTGGTATCTGCTGTCCAAAAATTAACTCGTGGATATTTAGCATCAAGTTGTTAGTACCCTGAACTACTCTATTACCCTCACCCAGAACACCTTGATTTTCATTACCCTGAACCGCCCGGTTTTGATGACCTCCAATTTGATTTTGATATGTAGAATTATCAGGCTGTTGTGGTTCTAAGTTTTCAGGTGTCTGATTCATAAATACCTTCTACAATCCTAATAGAGATGAACCAACCGCCGCACCTAACCAGCCAGCAACTTTTACAATAATCGGCTTGGCTACTGTCCAAAGTTGCTTACCAGAATCCACCGTTTTAGTTGTTTTTTCTAGAGTTTCTGTCACGCTTGTTAAGCGGTCTAATGCACGTTTTTTATTCGGTTCTTCCTTATCTGTTGCTTTTTTAACTGCGCTCAAATCGTCAATTACTTCTTCTTTGGTGTCGGCTGGTAATTCTGCGCCTTGAATCAAGGTTTCTAATTGTGCCAGTAACTTGATAACATCTTCTTTAGTAAGGGATGCTGCGGTATCTGCACCCACTTGATTTTGTTGCATGACTTGATTATTGTCACCAAGCACAGCCTGATTATTGTTTCCTTGCACTGTGCGGTTGTTATCGCCTTGCACGTTGTTGACGTTACCGCCGACAGAACCACCAACTGAAAAGCCACCGGGATTACTAACCATATTTGCTACTTATTGTATTTGTGTATTTGATTTTAATTGTTAATTATTTACATGGGTGTGGAATAGTGATACAGTAGCATTAAATGGCTAATATTGCTACCAATAGCCCAAATATTAAAAAATATTATCTAAAATTTCCCTTTTAAAACAACATCTAACCTACACTCTTGATGGTATCATAAATACTAGATAGTAATTTCTCAAACACAACAGCTTTAAATTCTTGATTATTCATGAATTGCATAAAGATTTCTTGATTACCTTCCATAGGTTCGATAAATAGATTTTGTAGATGTTTTTCTAGCACCGGAGCAAAATTTTCAAGGTTTCATGGTTGCTTGCGGTGTAAAGTATTTAGTATCAAATAAAATAATAATAACTCTATAGGACTCGTATTTGAATAGAAAACAAACCTTTGCGTACCTTTGCGCCAACCTTTGCGCCCCTTTGCGTTTAACAACAGGGGAGCCGGGGGTTAGAAACCCCCGTCTGAAAGCTAAAGTCAGATTTATCTGACCAGAAAATCATGTGTTTGATTATCTTGACAAGATGCGATAGCGAAGCGCTGCTGCAAGCAGATCGCTATTCCAGGATCTGTGAGGGGATGTTAAAGGCGATCGCTCTGACGGGATCTGGGAGGGGGTGCAAGATACCGGATTTCTTAGATTATTAGAGTTTGTCTGGGATAATTTAGTTTCAGAAGTCGGGGATATGTTGCATAAACCTTTGCGCCCCTTTGCGCCCACCTTTGCGCCCCTTTGCGTTGAACAACAGATATAATAAATACACCCTACACCCCCAGCAACCATGAAACGTCACCTCGCCATTATTAGCTGTATATTACTGCTACCCCTTCCCGTCCTAGGGGAAATCACCCACAGCAAAACCTCAAAACCCCCCATAGCAGATGAATGTCAACTTATACCAGAAGACCCAGATACGGGAGCATATTCCGAAAGACAACTACAACAGCTTGTGAGACAAATCACAGTTAAAGTCAGGGGAGAGCGTGACGTAGCATCGGGGACAATTTTAGCCAAAGCTAAAACAGGTAGCTCGTACTTAGTAATAACCAACGCCCATGTAGTCAGGAGAATTAACCCCAAAAGCCTGAATATTCAAACACTAGACGGTAAAACTCATCCAGTCAAATTGCTTCCTGATGCAAACCTTGGTCAATTAGACCTAGCTATATTAGAATTTAACTCAAATCAGCAATATTGCTTACCACCAGAAGTTGCTAACTTTGATATTGATATAGATACCCCAGTCATGGCGGGGGGATACCCCAGTACAGAAAATAATATAGTATTTAGATCGGGAAGAGTTAGAAAAATTGTTTCCCAACCGAGTTTAAAAGAGGGTTATGAAATTGGCTACGACAGCGACATTGAGCAGGGGATGAGCGGCGGTGCGATTCTCAGTGCCTACGGGTATTTACTGGGAGTTAATGGTATGAGCCAATACCCCATATTAAATTTAGGTTATGTCCGTGCTGATGGACAAGAACCCACAGCAGCAGAAATTGAGGAATGGCGTGGGTATAGTTGGGGAATCCCTGTAAGTAGGGTGTTAGATGCGGTTAAACCAGAGGTGTTAACTGCTTATGGTTTACCCCAACGCCAACTCCCACCCCTACCCCAGACGGAGATCCCTGGTTATCAAGTCCCGGAAGTACCATTAACAGGGTGGTTAGGGGAATTGGAGGAAAAAGCTAAACAAATTACTGTCAGGATTGATAGTAGTAGTCAAAATAATGGTTCAGGTGTAATTATTAATCAGGAAGGAAATAGTTACATAGTCCTGACTGCAGCTCATGTGGTGTGTGAGAAGAAAGGGGGAATGGGGGAATGTCACCCCTATACTTACACTATTGTCACCGCTGATGGTCAAACACATCGAGTGGAACCTGGTAGTATTCAATATAATGAAGGGGTGGATTTAGCAGTAGTTAAGTTTAGGAGTAACCGGAGTTATGCAGTTGCTACCTTAGCTAAATATCCGACCCGAGATAATCAATATATGTTAACAGGGGGGTATCCGAGACTGGGGACAAGTTCACCCTGGCGGTTGACATTAGGACAAACTTGGAGTAGGGAAAGGGGGTTAATCCAAACTACTCTGTCAAGTTCCCAAACTAACAAGGATCCGGGAGCGCAATTATTACAAGCTGTGGGTCAAGCTGCGGGAGCTGTAGACGGGGGATATGAGTTAGTTTACAGCAGTATTACCCTGGGTGGGATGAGTGGGGGTCCGGTGTTGGATACTCAGGGACGAGTAATTGGGATTCATGGAAAAGCGGAGGGGGTGAGGAATATTGCTTGGGGTGACATACACATAGGTAATAGTTTAGGGATTCCCATTAGTACCTTTTTAGCTTTAGCACCGAGATGGAATACCCGACCGCAAGGGGTGGAAAATACAAGACCACGGGAGTTAAGTCTGGAGGATGTGGAATCTATTCAAAATACTATTCTCTCAATTCCAGTTCCCCAGGGGGATGCTGATGCTAGATTGTGGATTGAACGGGGGAATCAATTGTGGCGGTTACGTCGCTATGATGAGGCGGTAGAGGCTTTTGAGCGGGCGATCGCCCAAAAACCAGAGTTTTTTATTGATTTGGCTTATTATGGTCAGGGTTTGGCTTTAGGCGGGAGTAAACAATTCAAAGCAGCAGCAGCAGCGTTAGAATTGGCGGTAAAGGCTAACCCTAAATTTGTCCCCGCTTGGGATTATCTGAGTATAGTTTATAGGCAATTACAGGAGCTGGATAGGGCGCTGGGTGCTATCAATGAGGCGATTAGGCTGGAGCCTGGTAATCCTAATTTGTATAATCAGAAGTATTGGGTGTTGTTGAATTTACAGAGGTATGCAGAGGCTGAGTTGGCGATAAATCAGGCGATTGAACTCAGTCCCCGTGCTGCTTTTTACAACAATCGCGGTCGTGTTTACCTTGACCAGCAAAAATGGGATTTAGCTTTGGCTGATTTCAACCAAGCTATTGGGATTAATCCTAATTATGCTGATGCTTACATCATTCGCGGTACTGTTTACCTTAACCTGAAAAAATGGGATTTAGCTGTGGCTGATTATAGCAAAGCTATTGAACTTAATCCTGATAATTCTCTGACTTACACAGGTCGCGGTCTTGTTTACTATAACCTGAAAAAATGGGATTTAGCTTTGGCTGATTATAACAAAGTCATTGAACTTAGTCCTAATGATGCTCAAGGTTACACTGGTCGCGCTTTTGTTTACCTTGACCTGAAAAAATGGGATTTAGCTGTGGCGGATTATAGCAAAGCTATTGAACTTAATCCTAATGATGCTCAAGGTTACATCAATCGCGGTAATGTTTACTATAACCTGAAAAAATTGGATTTAGCTGTGGCTGATTATAACAAAGCTATTGCGATTAATCCTAATTTAGCTCAAGGTTATATTAATCGCGGTACTGTTTACTTTGACCTGAAAAAATGGGATTTAGCTCTGGCTGATTTCAACCAAGGCATTGAACTTAATCCTAATGATGTTCAAGGTTACATCATTCGCGGTCTTTTTTACCGTGAGTTCAAAGAATGGGATTTAGCTATAGCTGATTTTACCCAAGCCATTGAACTTGCTCCTGATTTTCTTTTAGCTAACTTTCGTATTTTGGCTTACACGTTACGCAGTCATATTTACCGTGAGTTGAAAGAATGGGATTTAGCATTGGCTGATTACACCCAAGTTATTGAATTTAATCCTAATTTAGCTCAAGGTTACATTTGGCGGGGTGTTGTTTACGTTAACCAGAAAAGATGGGATTTAGCATTGGCTGATTTTAACCAAGCTATTGGGATTAATCCTAATTTAGCTCAAGCTTACTACAATCGCGGTGTTGTTTACCACTCACAACAAAACTATACAGCAGCGCTAGCTGAGTACAATCAAGCTCTGAGCAAAGATAAAAACAACTTACCAGCTATTAATAACATAGGTTTGATTAAATATGAACAGGGAGATAAAACCACTGCTATTAAACAATGGGAAGAAGCTATAAAAGTTAACAATAAAGTGGCAGAACCTATACTAGCCTTAGCTGTGGCTTTATATACCCAAGGACAACAAGAAAAAGCCTATGAGTTAGCTACAACAGTTTTAAACCTAGACAAAACCTTTGCTGATGTGGAGGTTTTGAGAAAGAATCTTTGGGGGGATAAAATTATCAGTGATGCTCAGAAGTTGTTATCTACCCCCACAATCAAAACTCTGTTATCCCAAATCAAGGAATAGTCTACCGAAAATGTTCACTTTCAGATATCTTGATAGTCTTGCTGTTTGTCAACTTGAGGTGATGTAGTGCCAGTAAATGTTGATAAACCCCACTTGTGGAAACAAGATATTGCCCAGTCCGTAGACTTTTACAACAGTTGGTTTATGGAATTTGCTCCTAGGGCTTACCTTGAAACTCGCATTGTCACAACTCAACAAGTTGAATCAGCATTGACTTGGACAGCCAATCTAACCAACATCACCCCCACAGTCCTGCGCCAACATCCATCCGTACTACCAATACTGCGGATGACAACAGCACCACCCATCGCTCGTGACCGTCTGATGGGACTAGCCGGGGTGTCACCCAATCTTGTCAAAAACATGGAAGACAAGCAACGCATCCCACCAAAAATGGATACCACAATGCTGGATGCCGAACTGGCAAAAATCGCTCAGGTGATAGCACGGCTAATTGATAAAGACATCTTCCCTTGGCTAGAAACAAAGCTAGATCCCACAGAGACACAAATCCACCGATCAGCAACCATTGTTGCCGACCGTCTTTGTGGAGCCTTGGCTGACCCTATTATTCGTAACACCCAAGAACAAAGACAACTGGCCACAATTAGGCAGTGGTTAGAAGAACGAGGTTACTCTTACATCAAGGGAGGTAGTGGACTAAGATTTGAAACCATGCAACCAGGAACCTTCGTGTTTCGGCTCAACATTCCCGTCAGTTTGCAGTCTGGCAACAAACAAGTCAACATCCCCATTGATGCCGTGATCATGCCCAGACAGTCTGCTCCTGGCGATTTACCTCTCCTCATTGAAGCTAAATCAGCTGGAGATTTTACCAACCCCAACAAGCGACGCAAAGAAGAAGCCATTAAAGTTGCTCAACTCAGGAGCAACTACGGTAATACAGTCCGTTTTGTTCTATTTCTTTGTGGTTATTTTGACAGCGGCTATTTAGGCTATGAAGCAGCCGAAGGAATTGACTGGTTATGGGAACATCGCATTGATGACCTAGCATTATTTGGCGTTTGACTTTCCCTCTGGCTGAAGCTGTATCGCTTCAAACATCCTCTGACGTGAAACGAGTTTTTTATGAATGTAACTACAACTACTGAGCAAGCACGGGTGTTCCGTCAATTACAACTAGATGCAGTCAAAACCCAAGCCGAACGCAATAAATTGGGACAATTTGCCACACCCACAGATTTGGCATTCGACATTGTGCAATATGCAAAAGAGTTATTAACACCACATTCCCAAATCCGGTTTCTTGACCCCGCTTTTGGTACAGGTGCTTTTTATTCCGCATTATTACAGCTATTTTCACCCATACAAGTAAAAGAAGCTGTAGGTTATGAAATTGATTCACACTACGGCTTGGAGGCAATTTCATTTTGGCGCGACACACCACTACAATTACATTTAGCTGACTTTACCCAAGCTATACCACCTAGCTGTGATGATAAAAAAGCTAACTTACTCATTTGTAATCCTCCTTATGTACGACATCATCATTTAAGCCGAATTGAAAAGCAGCGATTACAAAATCAAACTTTTCAGATCACAGGAATAAAACTCAGTCAGTTAGCTAGTCTTTACTGCTATTTCTTGTGCATGGCTGATGCTTGGATGGCGGATAATTGTATTGCTGGGTGGCTCATTCCTAGTGGATTTATGGACGTAAATTATGGACAACAAATTAGGGAGTATCTGTTAAGCAGTGTTACCTTGTTGCGTGTTCATTTGTTTCATCCAAATAATGTCCAGTTTGCAGATGCTTTAGTTACCAGTGCAGTTGTTTGGTTCAAGAAGACTGTACCACCAGCAAACCATCATATTCAATTTAGCTATGGTAAAAGTTTAGCAACACCCAACAAAAGCAAGTTGGTTTCTGTAGAGACGCTCCGCTTAACAGCCAAATGGACAAAGATTGGATTTACCCCAAATAATACTCAGTCTAATTTAAAGCAACTTCAGTTAAAAGATTTATTTACTATTAAACGTGGTTTAGCAACAGGGGCTAACAATTTCTTTGTGCTTACAAAAGAACAGGTAATAGCATATCAACTGCCGATTGAATTCTTAAAACCTATTCTGCCCAGTCCCCGTTATTTATTAGTTGATGAAATTGAAGCTGATATAAAAGGTAATCCCATTTTGACACAGCAGCTATTTTTGCTGGACTGTGCATTGCCTATATCTGAGGTGCAAGCCAACTATCCAATGCTGTGGCAATATTTGCAGATGGGAGTAGACAATGGAATTAGCGATCGCTATTTGTGCAGACATCGTTTTCCCTGGTATTCGCAGGAGAATCGTCCACCCTCCCCATTCCTCTGTACCTATATGGGTCGTCAAGATACCAAAAGAGGTAGACCCTTCCGCTTTATTCTCAATCACTCCCAAGCAACAGCTACTAACGTTTACTTGATGTTGTATCCCCTCCCTGATTTGGCTCAAGCATTTTCACAAAATTCCGAATTACTTAAGCAGGTATGGCAGGCTTTAAATGGGATTTCTGATCAAATGCTCATGGGTGAAGGTCGGGTGTATGGAGGTGGACTATATAAGCTGGAACCAAAAGAATTGGGTAATGCTATTGTTTCAATTCCAATATTGTTTTAAGGTGAAACAAAACCAGAAAAATTGCTACTTTGGAAGCTATTGCAACAGATTCTTAGACAGTTCCACCCTAGGGTTTAGCCTCTACTGTGTACATTGCGATCGCGAAGATGCTACACGGGGAACCGGGGGTTAGAAACCCCCGTCTCAAAGCTAAAGTCAGATACATCTGACTAGAAGATTATGTATTTAATCGTCCTGACTGAATGCGATCGCTGTAAGCAGATCGACCAGGGATAAGGTCTACCTAAATCAATCAGGATGTAAATATACAGTCCATTGTATCTGAGTGGAAGGGCGGGCAAGATGCCCACCCCACAAGATTTATGATATTAAGGTGTGGTGCTTTGCTATCTGCTTACAGCAGCGCTTCGCTATCTGCTTACAGCAGCGCTTCGCTATCGCATTGGGGTTGATTTTACCCAGTCCTTTGGAAAGCAACGGATTATGAGTATATTTTTTGTATTATTTGTATTTTTTGTATATAGCATTTCCCATGCTCGTGAGGTACATTTTTTTTTAGTTTGAGGGAATAGGGAATAGGGAATAGGTGTGTATTTCATGAGCCTGAAAAAGGCTTTAAGGGTTTTATCAAGAAGAATTAAGCATGAGAGTTTTCTTTATAAAAATGACTTAATTTATTGCTAAATTAATAATGATATCGGCAAGAAATAATAGTTACATAGACATCATCAACAGCATAAACTAAACGATTTGTATCATCAATTCGCCGTGACCAAAATCCGGCTAAATTTTCCTTGAGAGGCTCTGGCTTACCGATACCCTCAAAAGGCATCCGCATTGTCTCCTCAATCAACTTATTGATTCTTATGAGAGTCTTTTTATCTTGCCCTTGCCAGTAAAGATAATTACCCCAAGCCTCATCAGTCCAAGCTAACATTCTATTCATTTAACAAATCTCGCTGCAGCACTTTCCCCTGTTTAAATTGAGTAATGGAACGTTCTAAATGGGCTGCATTTGCCGGAGACTTCAATAAATACACAGTCTCCATGAGACTATTAAAAAACTCCAGGGACATCACCACCGCATCATCAGCATCCCGTCTGGTGATAATTGTATAGTCAGCATCTTCTGTCAC
Source organism: Anabaenopsis tanganyikae CS-531 (assembly GCF_029891675.1). Classification (NCBI taxonomy): domain Bacteria; kingdom Bacillati; phylum Cyanobacteriota; class Cyanophyceae; order Nostocales; family Nodulariaceae; genus Anabaenopsis; species Anabaenopsis tanganyikae. The sequence continues at coordinate 15,186 of NZ_JANQDF010000120.1, read as the reverse complement.
CTGGTCTAAAACCGTTTTTAGACTATTTCTGGCCTCGCTAAAAGAGATAATTTTCATTTGGGGAGAACCTGTACTGTTTATTGTACAAGTATAGCGGGTTTGGGCAAATTGTACAATCCCCAGACTAACCGCTGAGATATAGCAGGGGGAAGCCTTGAAACGCTTGAATTTCAATGGTTTTATCTTCTGTTTATGTCCTAACCACCTTGGCGGTTGCTATATGTATTAGTTTATCGTGGTGAAAAACTTGCAGTTATTGAAGCTAAAAAACGCGATTTTCCCAACTTTCATGACAGCGATCGCCCTTTGCTCCCACTTATCTGATGATGTGAAAAGTCCGGTATCTTGCAGCTACAGTGAGTTGAAAAACTCAGACAGCTATTGTAATCCCAAACCCTGGCAAGATTGGCGAGATTGGCACAGTTAACAAACTCGCCTCCATCAATCTGGGTTAACCAGGTAAAACTGATATTGTATACCTTGTAAAGTTAAAAAAAATAGAAAAATGCTTGACCTAATAACAACAGACCTAATAACAACAGTTGGAGCAGAACTTGGCAAGTATTTAATACAGCAGATATTACACTATTTGTTAACCTCCACCTAAATCAATGCTCCTCCAGAATGTAAATATACAGCCCATTTTATCTGAGTGGAAGGGCGGGCAAGATGCCCACCCCACAAGATTTATGATATTAAGGTTAAGGTGTGGTGCTGGGCGATCGCCGTTCCCACCAGCGTAGTCGAAGGGAACAATACAAGGGGGGCGATCGCGGTTTCGACTTCGCTCAACCACCCACATCAATACGTTCCCATCAGCGTAGTCGAAGGGAACATCAGGGACGATCGTGGTTTCGACTTCGCTCAACCACCGAGATCAGTTCCCACCAGCGTAGTCGAAGGGAACATCAAGGGCGATCGCCGTTCCCTGAGCGTAGTCGAAGGGAACATCAAGGGGGCGATCGCGGTTTCGACTTCGCTCAACCACCAACATCAATCCGTTCCCATCAGCGTAGTCGAAGGGAACAATACAAGGGATACCCAACCACCGTTAGGGGTTCTTTCTACTTTAATACCGGTGCTAAATTCGTGAATTGGAATCATTGGCCGCTGGGTGGATTTTTCCTTAATTGTTCTTGTATTTCCGGTTTTAATCGTTTATATGTTCTACCCCCATTATCTATAATGGGATCGGCTGTTAGTCCTTCAAGTTGTTTATACTTATATATAGCTTTGACTAATTGAATTTTAGTTGCTATTCTTTTGTTATCATCTTGAGAGGTTATATCTGAGAAATTCCAATCTGAGGGTAAGTCAAGAGCCTGTTGTAATACTCGGCTTTTATCCTGATTGTCAGATATTTTTAGTTCTTGCATAAGCTTATTTAACGCCGTCATAGTTCTATTATTAAAGTTTGCATCTTTAAGCGCTTCTTCTTTAATATTTTGTGGTAGAGTATTAATATTATTTGACTGCTGAGGTGTTGGTGGTGTTGTGTTAGCAACCGGGTTAGTTATTTCTTCTGTACTAACCGGGTTATTTGTTTGTGTTGTAGGATTACTATTATTTTTAGCATCTGTTGTTTTTTGTGTATTATTGTCCTGACGTTGAACACCTGTGATTTTTGGAAAAGGATAGAATTTATATAATGTAAAACCCAACAGGATCAAGATGAAAAAACAAAATATCAAAAGTGGAAGAGGATCGCTTATCAAACCATTTATCTTAGTAGCTGAATCTACTGATTTTTCAAGAATATTTTTTTTTCTTATTAATTGTTATCCCCAATAAACTTATTTTTTTATCGGGATGGTTTTTCTTAACTTCTGAAAAGACGTTAACAGGAACCTGACCAACACTTACCTGATAAAAGTAGGCAGATAATTCATATTCTCTCAGTAACTCAAATAATTTTGCCAGAGGTTTGTAAGTAGGTACTATGTAGTAAGAGTCTGAATGAGAATGTAAAGAACTAATTAACTCTTGCCACATCTCCTGGGGAAAATTTAAACCCTGACATTTTGATTGATCAAAATTTGATTTTTGCCTAATTAATTCTAAATCATTGACAACATCATGAAGAAACTGACTACGACAAATATCCCATACCCTATCTTTAATAAATAACCACTGTATGGACTCTGGGGAAATTTCCTCTTTGAGTAACTGCGGAATAAGTAATTTAATTCCCGCTGTTAATTTGTCTTTGGGGAAATACTGACGGATAGCACCTTGAAACTGTAAAGAGGTACTTTCAGCCTCACTGGGTTGTTTACCCGACTTGATATTTAACCACTGTAAAAACTCTGGTAAAGTCTCTGGGATGACTATGGCGCGCAGAGTCATAAGTCTCGCTAAGGGAGGGCTATAAATTTTTTCAGTGATGGCGGTGGTTGCGCCTTCAGCATCAAATAAGCTGTACCATTCTTCTAAAGTCAGTTGGTGATTTTCTAAGGTGTCAATAATCGTCTCTACAGATGGGGGTTTGACTTGTGAGAAATTAATTAAGCTTTGCAGTGCGGCTTTAATGGCTTTTTTAGTCGATGCTTTATCAAGAGTCTTTTTTGGTGCTATGTCATCAGCGCTTGCGTCTGTAGGTGACGGGGGTAGTTTACTAATCTCCCTTTTTAAATTCTCATAAGCTCTTAAAAAAGCGGGTTGGATAATCTGAAAGCTGCGGGGTTTTTTCAGTGATTTTACGTTAAAAGCCCAGGAAATGGGCTGGGTGGGATCTAGATTATGTTTCCTAATGGCTAGGGTGTTGACAGTTATTAAGTTATACTGCTGTGGTTGTAATAATGTGGGATAGGTTCTTACTAGTTCTATATCGTTGGCTGTGGGGTCATAGTCAGATGAAGGAGCCGAGGCTGGGTCAAAATAGGCACATTCTCCTATATTTTTACTATCCAAGGGGTTAAATGTGGGTTTTCCCTGACTTTCCCACCAAGCTATGAGATAGCGCAGGTTATTGGCTCCGGGGGTCAAAAAATAACGATAGAAAGTGAATTTGTAGCCACCTTCACCCCTTGCTTGTGTGACCACAGCCATCACAGCCCAAGTCTCTTCCCTGGTTCCTACTACTCGGCCAATAATGGCGGGTTGCTCGTCGGAAGCTCCTCCTATGGTGGCAAATTCTTGGTTAGCAATAGAACGCTCCATAACAGAGGGAATGGGGTTTAGGGTGGAGTTGATATATTTACCCATAACCCCTAAAGATACCCAAGCACCGTTAGGGTTTTTTTCTAGTTCAATACCTTTGCTAAATTCATACACTGAAATCATGGTTATTATGTATTTGTATTTACACCATTTTTAAAGTAAATAAAGCACACACATTAAGATTATAAATCTTGTGGGGTGGGCATCTTCTCACAGGGGAACGATCGCCGTTCCCATCACCGTAGTCGAAGGGAACATCAAGGGGGCGATCGCGATTTCGACTTCGCTCAACCACCAACATCAATCCGTTCCCATCAGCGTAGTCGAAGGGAACAATACAAGGGATACCCAACCACCATTAGGGGTTCTTTCTGCTTTAATTCCGGTGCTAAATTCGTGAATTGGAATCATTGGCCGTTAAATGTTCTATTATTCGTTAATTGTTTCTCTATCTTTGGTTTTAATCGCTTATATGTTTCGCCCCCATTATCTATAATGCCATCGGCTGTTAGTCCTTCTTCACTTTTTTGATACTGATATATAGCTTCGACTAATTGGGTTTTAGTTGGGTTTCTTTTGTTATCCTCTTGAGAGGTTATATCTGAAAAATTCCAATCTGAGGGTAAGTTAAGAACCTGTCGTAATACCTGGCTTTTTTCCTGATCGTCAGATATTTCTGGTCTTTTCATAAGATTATTTAACGCCGTCATAGTTCCATCCTTAAATTTGGCTTCTTTAAGCGCTTCATCTTTAATATTTGGTGGTAGAGTATTAATATTATTTGACTGCTGAGGTGTTGGTGGTGTTGTGTTAGCAACCGGGTTAGTTTTTTGTTCTGTAGTAACAGGTTTATTTGCTTGTGTTGTATTATCACTATTATTTAACTTAGCATCTGTTGTTTTTTGTGTATTACCCCGACCTTGTAACCATGTGATTTTTGGAAAATTTGGATAGAATTGATATAATGTAAAACCCAACAGGATCAAGATTAAAGCCACAGGTATCAAAAGTACAAGAGGATCGCTTATCAAACCATTTATCTTAGTAGCTGAATCTACTGATTTTTCAAGAATATTTTTTTTCTTATCAATTTTTATCCCCAATAAACTTATTTTTTTACCGGGATGGTTTTTCTTAACTTCTGAAAAGACGTTAACAGGAACCTGACCAACACTTACCTGATAAAAGTAGGCAGATAATTCATATTCTCTCAGTAGCTCAAATAATTTTGCCAGAGGTTTGTAAGTAGGTACTATGTAGTAAGAGTCTGAATGAGAATGTAAAGAACTAATTAACTCTTGCCACATCTCCTGGGGAAAATTTAAACCCTCAGATTCTGATTGATCAAAATTTGATTTTTGCCTAATTAATTGTAAATCATTGACAACATCATGAAGAAACTGACTACGACAAATATCCCATACCCTATCTTTAATAAATAACCACTGTATGGACTCTGGGGAAATTTCCTTTTCGAGTAACTGCGGAATAAGTAATTTAATTCCCGCTGTTAATTTGTCTTTAAAATCCGCGCTTAATTGTTCTTTAAAAGATGTGTTTAACTTATCTGGAACATCCGCGCCTGATTTCTCCTTGGGGAAATACTGACGGATAGCACCTTGAAACTGTAAAGAGGTACTTTCAGCCTCACTGGGTTGTTTACCTGATTTGATATTTAACCATTTGAGAAACTCTGGTAAAGTCTCTGGGATGACTATGGCGCGCAGGGTCATGAGTCGGACTAAGGGAGGGCTATAGTTTCTTTGAGTAATGGCGGTGTTTGCGCCTTGAGCATCAAATAAAGCCTTCCAATATTCGGGGGTAATTTGTGGATTATCAAGTTCCTTGACAATAACTTGCACAGCATCGGCTTTGACTTGGGAATTGTTGATTAAAGCTCGAATGGCTGACTTGAGCGCCGCTTCATCTATAAATACTGCTGGTAATGACCGGGGTGGTTTACTAATCTCTCTTTCTAAGGTCTCATAGGCCTTGAGGGAAGCGGGTTGGATCATCTGAAAGCTGTGGGGTTTTTCCACTGCTTCTACGTTAAACGCCCAGGAAATAGGCTGGGTGGGATCTAGATTATGTTTCTTAATGGCTAGGGTGTGGATGGTTGTTAAGTTATACTGCTGTGGTTCTAGTAATGTGGGTTTTGTAGGTACTAGTTCTATATAGTTGGCTGTGGGGTCTAGGTCGGGTGAAGGAGCCGAGGCTGGGTCAAAATAGGCACATTGCCCTATATTTTTACTATCCAAGGGGTTAAATGTCGGTCTTCCCTGACCTTCCCACCAAGCTAAGACATAGCGCAGGTTATTGGCTCCGGGAGTCAAAAAATAACGATATACAGATAAACTGCGCCGTTTTTCATCCCTAGCTCGTGTAACTACAGCTATCACCGCCCAGGAGTCTTCCCCAGTCCCCACTACTCGCCCAATAATGGCGGGTTGGTCTGTAGAAGCTCCTTCGGTGAGGGCAAATTCTTGGTTAGCAATGGAACGCTCTATAGAGTAGGGGATGGGTTCTAGGGTGGAGTTGATATATTTACCCAGAAATCCTAGGGATACCCAACCACCGTTAGGGGTTCTTTCTACTTTAATTCCGGTGCTAAATTCGTGAATTGGAATCATGATTTTACCCTTTATCTAATTCTTGATGTCTGTCACCTGTACACAACCAATAAATGGGAGCCACTAAACCAAAGGGTCGCCACAGTTTGGGATTTTTAATCACTGCGGTTACCCCATCCCGACCACGTTTTAAAACTTGTACATTAGGTTCGGGGTATTTACTCCCCAACATCCCAAAGGCGGAAGCGGTGAAGTAGTCTACTTTACCCCCTCCTATTTGTTGCCAGGCTGTTAATTTGCGGCAGGTTTGGGGAAACCGGGCTTGGGCTAAAAATCCTGGTTTATGGCGGTTTACCCACAGTTCGGACTGTTCACACTTGTTTAAAACTAGGGCTATTCTGCGGGTAGTTGCGTTGATATCTGTGCGGTCTAGGCAGGTTAAAAATTTATCTAAGCCGTTGGCGTATTCACTATCTTTAGCCCGGCTATTACCATCCACTAAAAAGATAATCCCTGTAGCTTGGGAACAGTCTTCTAAATACTGTGCTAGTAGGGGGTCACCGCTGCGCTGAAGCAGGTCACTAAAAAACTCTCCCGAATAGTCTTTACAACTGATGTTGAGAGTTACTAGGTTAGAACTGCTAATTGGGGGGTTACGGCGGGAAAATTGCTTTTTGAGGGTAATACTTAGGGTGTAGTCTAGTAGCTCTGTTGCATCAGCTTTTAAATCCGTAGCTTCTAGTTCTAACCCCTGTTCGAGTATGTTCTGCGCTTGATTGATCAGTTCTTCCCCAGACTCCCCAATGGCGGTGACCACTTGTACGGGACTGCTGGGGTCTGCATTGGGCCATCTTGCTAATGATGCCATATAGCCGGTTTTACCCGAACCGCGATCGCCTATCACCCGAATCACGGCGTTACTTTGTTGGGGTTCTGAGTTAGCTTTAGCAAACCAATTACGCATCATTTCCTAATTTCCTCCCTGTACTTAACCAATAGAGAGGGGCGACTAGGTTATAAGGTCGCCATTTTTGAGCATCTCTTAAAACAGCCAGTTTACCCTCGGTTCCCCATTCTAGGGTGCGATTGGGTCGGGGGTCTTTACGTCCTAGTACTCCAAAGGTAGATATGGCATAAAATCCCAGATTCTGGGCGGGGATATTCTGTTGTAATATGTGCGTGGTTCTGGGTAAATGCACCTTAAATAAATCGGTTTGGGGGTCAAGACGACCGGGCCATAATTCCCCCCGTTCACATTTACTCATGGCTATTGCTAACCGTAAATTACTAGTCCGTTCGTGTTTATCCATTAATTCCAGAAACCGTTGTATGATGCGACTGTAAGAACTATCGGTTCCCGATTGCCAATGAGTGAGTAAGATTAAACAACCATTAACATCGGCGGTCAAACATTCCTCAATAAATTCTTGATGTAAAGGGTTGGATGAGCCAAACTCTAAATCCTCAAATATTTCTCCAGGGTAGTCCCTGGCGACTAAATTTATCTGTTCTTGTTGTTTCTGAAACCGGCGTTTAATTTCTATATTAAAGGAGTAGGAAGGTAAATCATAGATAGTGTTGACTTGAGAACTTGTAGGCTCAACGGATGCGCCTTGACTAATGATATTTTCGGCTTTATCTGCTAAGTTTCTGGTGTCGTCATTGACGGCTTGCACTTTCAAGTTTTGATATTCTTTGCTGAACTTAAATGGTTGGTAAGCTAAGGCGGCTAAATAAGTGGTTTTCCCTGACCCTCTAGGGCCAATTACCCGAATGTTTCCCATATTAATATTTGTGCTATAGGACTCGTATTTAATTTGTGAACAAAACCAAGAAATAATACGATAGATAAAACAGGTCTAGGAGGAGACAATGATAAATCAGTATCTGCCAACTATAGCAATTCTAAATGATTCATGAACAATTTCTATTCTCTGTTCCCTATTCGGTGTTCCCTCTTCATAGCGATCGCCCCATCACCCATCACCCATCACCAGTCAACAGTCAACACTCAACACTCAACAGTCAACACTCAACACTCAACACTCAACACTCAACAGTCACCAGTCACCAGTCAACAGTCAGCAGTCACCAGTCAACAGTCAACAGTCAACAGTCAGCAGTCAGCAGTCAACAGTCAACAGTCAACAGTCAACCCTGTTCCCTTTCCTCACTATGATTTAGCTAAAAAACTACCCATATAAATCCACGGTAGTTCTAGGACTGACCGATTATGGATGGAGGTAATAAAGCAACGGACTGATACCCGGTTTAAACTTTGATTAATCTGCTGGAGTTGGGTTTGAATAGGGCGGAAATACCGCTGGACAACGTGCATATGGCGTTGTTGCCAATTCATTTGTGTTCCATTGGGGCTATAGCTGAGTTGTTTAGCTTCTTGTGGCAAATTACAAAACAGGTCAGCCTTATTTAAGCAAATCACTAAATGTCTGAGTTTAGGACATTCATAGCGAAAAAAGTCTACCCAGCGGTCAAAGCGGTTACACCACTGCTCTTGAGTCATAAATTCATCTGCATTTACCCCCATGTTGAAGGTCATCCCCCGATGTGGTGGCAGAATCAGGAAAATTCCCTCACTTTTACTGATTGTGTCTAAAATTTTCTGCCATTCCATTTGATTATCACATTGCCAGCTTTTTCGCCATACCTCTCCAGGCGTATCTATCCAGTCTACTGATACTGATTTATTACCGGTAGGTAATCTGACTTCCACATCTAAGGGGCGGTTGTATATGGGTTGCTGTAGGTTTGTGGGTCTGGTTCCTCCTTGTTCATCCATTAACATCCCTTGCAAAGTTTGATAGTCCTGACTGGTGACTTTGACATATTCAGTTTTGGGGTTAGATAACTCCAAAGCTAAATGTGTTTTACCCGCAGCGCGATCGCCTATATATACTACTCCCACATTTATGGCCTTATACTGATAAAAATAACTGTATACTATCTGGTAATAGTTGCGATCGCCCCAGTGCTGCTACCAGCAGATCCCTGGGAATATCTTCATTGTTTGTTTGCGGTTATGGGTTTTACCTATCCTCACCCTCCCCTGAGCAAGGCTACAGGACTGGGACACAATATTACTTTCTTCCTCACAACCGTACTTTTGTGTAAACAAAACCTTTGCATAGACTGTTAAGGTGATTGGGGGATGTATAAGTAATTTACTTATCAGGAAACCAAACTATGGATAAGAAAGAAAATTCGATTTTACTATTTCTCCTCATCAACGGTATAGTGGTTACAGGGATAGCCTACGGGTGGAAGCAAATCACGTCTCTGCCTAGCTGGTATACTCACGGCAGTGGTGAGTCGGTTAATCTGAATCGGGATGACCAGAATGTGCTGGAAGTGAAACTGACTCAATGGGAAGGGGAAAATAACCGGGTGGATATTCCCCTGAATGAAACAGAATTAACTGTGTTAATGAGTCAAAAACTAGCCAAAAACCCCAAAACATCGCAAGTATTACAGGCTACAAAAGGTCTTAAAGCCAGTATTCAAGAAAATCAGGTGACAGGAGGGGTGGTAGTTCAACCATCCCAGTTACCAGATCGGGCGCGGCGGATGGTGCAGCAGGTATTACCCATGGCGGGCGATCGCCCTTTGTATATAGGTGTTACTAGTAGTCCAATAGTCCAAGATGGACGGATATATTTAAGTGATAATACGCAATTAAGTTTGGGAAGTGTAAGCCTGTCTTTGGCAGATATTACTAAGGTAACAGGGCTGAGTAAGTCAGAAATTAATCAGCAACTCAACTTAGCTATGTCTGATGTGGGGTTGAGTGTAGACAGTATTGAGGTTGTGAATGGTGAGCTGGTGGTGCGAGGAACTAAGAGGGAATTAACCACCCAAGATATTAATAAGCAGGTTGATAGATAGTTAAATCCCTTTTAAATCTCTTAAATCCCGTGACTTTTGCCAATTACCCAACTACGCCGGAAAAACCGAGCTAAAGCAGGTTCATCTAAAGATAAATAAATCGGGCGACCGTGGGGACAGGTGCGGGGGTTACGGGTTTGTTGCCATTGGTCTAGTAATGCTTGCATTTGTTCTAAACTCATGGGTGTACCATTGCGAATCGCAGTACGACAGGCGATCGCTACTTGGGCTGTTTTCAGGTCACCGCCCCAACTTAATTCTAAAATTGCTTCTGCACAGTCTTGACGCTGTTGTAACAGTGCGGGTATGCTGCGAATTGCCCAAAGTTGTTCACCAAAGGGGTCTATATCTAAACCAATGGTTTGCAGTTGTGATACTTGAGCGGGGGAAAGTTGATACATAATGATGGCGGGTTCAATGGGAACTAGTTCCCAGCGATCGCAAATTTGCTCATACAATACTCGCTCATGGGCAATGTGTTGTTCTACTAACCACATACCTTGGGGATGTTCTACCACAATATAAGTATTGTTAAGTTGGGCGATCGCTTTTAAAGGTATTGGTGTATAATGGTGTAAATGGGTAGTTTGGGGGTTAGTTTTATAACCCCCTTTACTTTCCGCTGCTTTGACTAATTGACTGACCCGTGTATGATGAAAAGACTCTGGGATCTGGGCGGAACTGATGCGCAGGGCTTGGTTAATTCCCTGGGTAATTTGTTGTTGCCAATAACCCATTTCATGCAAGTATATTTGATGTTTAGCAGGGTGACGATTCCAGTTAACTTGCTCTGGGGGAACAGTAAGATTTAATAAACAAACAGGATAGCGATCGCGTGGTAATGTCCTGTGAAATGCGGATAAAATACTTTGCTCTAACTCTGGAGATTTGACCATACGCCCGTTAATTCCCACTCGCACCCAATCAGGACGACGGCGGTGACATCTGTCTGGTAAACCTACCACTAAAGCTAATGCACAGTTGGGGGGGCTGGGTAATTGTAGGTTAAATTCTTGGAGGTCACTATATTGCAGCTGGGGGACAATTTGCGGTAATAGTTGTCCCGTAGTGGCGGCCGCAGAAATAGTAAACCATTGGCGGTCATTTTGCCAAACTTGCCAAGTCACACGGGGATGACACAGGGCGATTTGTTGAATTGCTAGTTGTACCCCTCTGGTTTGCTGGGCGGATGTGGGTAAACCCTGGCGGCGCAGGGTACAATTACCGAACAGGTCAGACACTGTGACTACTGTACCAGGGGCGATGGCCGTGGCGGCAAATTCCACAGGTTGGCCACCATGACCATAAACAACCCGCCAGCCGACATTTGCTCCTGGTGGACGGCTGAGAATTTCTAAATCTGCTAGGGTGGTTAAACTGTGTAAGGCTTCACCCCTAAACCCTAAACTGTTGATTTTCCATAAATCGTCAGCAGAGCGAATTTTACTGGTACTGTGTGCTAGGGCGGCTTGTTGCAAATTATCTGCGTCCATTCCGCAACCGTTATCTGCCACCTGTACCCGCCACTGTTGTGGCCATAGGGAAATTATAATCCTTGTTGCCCCTGCGTCTAGGGAATTTTCGACTAATTCCCGCACTACGGCGGCCAGGGAGTCGATCACTTCTCCGGCGGTAATCAGAGATACAATTTCTGTGGATAGGGTTTGAATAGTAGATGCCATGAGTTACAGTTTAGGGCAAGAGGCGACCACTGTATAGAGTAGGCATTTTTATGGACATTTCTACAGAATTTTTGATTCTTTGTAAAGAAACTCAGGTTTTCTCAATATTCCTGATAGATTGCTGGTGAGACAAGACAGCGAGAAATGCTTATGAACAGTGACTTAACGAGTGAGGTTCATGATCTGAAGTTTCGTTTGCAATGGGGACAACCAGGGTTTACCATCATAGATGTGCGCGATCGCCACAGTTACAATCAAAGTCGCATCACCGGTGCGATCGCCATTCCCTTAAACGATCTGGTAGAACGAGCTACATCTACACTGCACAAGGAGCGCCATATTTATATCTATGGCAATGAAGATACCCAGGCTGGCTATGCAGTACAATTATTGCGTGCAGCTGGGTTTACTAATGTGATTCATATTCATGGCGGTTTGTCAGCTTGGAGAACCGTAGGGGGCGCTACAGAGGGGATAGCTGCTTAAGATTGATTGGGATTTTGTTGTGATATTTGTCTAAGTCTCTGCGTATTTCCTCGTTTCTCTGTTAGTTTAAACCTTGGCTAGCGGTTTTAAGACTTTATCCAGTAGCAATGTGGGCGGGTGATTGTAAGGCCAAGCAAAAGCATGGCGGAAGGCTGCATTTTGACAGGCTTGCAATTGCTTAAAGTTGATTATATCATATGTTAGCAAGTTTTCATACTCAAAGGGTAAGCGCATATTATGTAACCCGGCGTTATCGGTACAGATGGCGATATCTACCCCCGCTGCAAAACAACGGTCAAAAACTAATTTGAGTTGACGTATATCTTCTAATGTGCCGGTTTTGAGGTAAGTTGTGGGACATACTTCTAAACACTGTCCCCGTTGAGCTATATCCTTTAATAGTTCGGGAAATAATAGGGGAATTTGGATACCGTGACCTATGCGCATGAGGTAGGGTAGTAGTTCGGGGTGACAACCGTCTCTAGTTTCATAGAGGTGTCCGGTGGTGTTTAAGCCCTGCGATCGCCCATAATCATATAAGCTTACCCATTCTGCCATGCGTTCATGATAGTAGCGATCGCCCCCAGCGACATCGATAGCACAAACATATTGTTTATTTTGCACTGCTAGGTCAACAATTGCCTGATTGACCTCATAGGGTAAGCGGGTGTGCATACAGAGGATTTGGCTAGTGACAATGGGATACTCTGGTAAATGGCTGGCTTTTCCTACCACTTCCACAATTTCCGCCATTTTATCAATTCTGGCGGTTTGGCTGAGGTGTTCTGGTGTACGTAAATATGGGGTATAGCGCAGTTCTAAATAAGCTAAATTCTCAAAGATATAAGCCCCCCGCAGTAGGCGATAGATAAAGTAGGGTAAGGTTTCTACTGTTTGCACACTTTCTACTAAGGTGTGTAATTCTAGATATTCATCTAAGGTGTTCCGGGGACGGGTGTAAAATTCTTCAAATTCCCCATATTCAGCAAACTGAGCAATAGAATCTTGACTATGGCGCTCAAAGTACCGCCATAAGACACGGGGAACAACCGAACCGCCCAGGTGTCTGTGTAATTCAGCGTATAAGGCCATAATAGCTTTTTTGTAAATATGAATTTTACTAATTGTAACAAAAGCTCCAAAAAAAGAAAGCCTAACTCCCAGAATTAGTACCTGTGAGGGCGATCGCCCTAATTAGTCAGCTTTGGGGCGATCGCATAAACTCAAAAGTGGGTTAGTAGCTAGTTACTGTTGTCTTAACTAATAATTACAAACCTTCACAGTTGCTCAAGATTTCCTGTCATCTTTTCGCTTTGTGGCAGAATTATAGTAAAATCACTGTATGCTACTAAGATTCAAAACCCAAAGGGATTTAGTCTAAGTGGACTCGTTGAATCAAGAATCTCCGTATCTTTAGAGCGGGGAGTGTGAATAGAGTAGCTTTGGTATATTGAAAACTTTGTGATTGCTATTTATCCTGGCAGCTTTGATCCCATCACTTTAGGTCACCTTGATATCATTCAGCGTGGTAGTCGGCTGTTTGACCTGGTGATTGTTGCTGTACTACGGAATCCGAATAAAGTACCATTGTTTACAGTAGAGGAAAGATTAAATCAAATTCGGCGCACTACTCAACATCTGACTAATGTGGAAGTGGATGGTTTTGACGGTTTGACTGTTAAGTATGCCCAACAAAGACACGCACAGGTTTTACTACGAGGCTTACGGGCAATTTCCGACTTTGAAGTGGAGCTGCAAATGGCTCATACTAATAAAACTATTTCCACTCAAATAGAAACAGTTTTTCTGGCAACATCTAATGAGTATAGTTTTTTGAGTAGTAGTGTGGTAAAAGAGATTGCAAGGTTTGGCGGATCTGTTGATCATCTTGTTCCCCAAGAAATTGCCCTGGATATATATAAATGCTACAATCACATCTATCCCACGACCAATTGAATGACAACGGTAGTTATCCCCCCCCGGAGGAGTATATTAACGGAACGGAAAGCGTCAATATTATCGAGGAACTTAATCGTTTAGAGGATTTAATTCTCTATGGTTTTTGTATTCCTTTCACGGGACGCACTATAGTTGATGAAGATAAGCTGATTGAGCAAATCGATTTTATTCGCCTGTCTTTACCAGGGATTTTTCAGGAAGCTACTTTTGTGCTGCAACAAAAGGAAGAGGTTCTGCTGGAAGCTCAAGAGTATGGACGAAAAATTATAGAAGCGGCTCAAGCTAAACGAGGGCAAATTTTAGCTGAAAGTGATATCCTCAGGGAAGCCGAACAAAAAGCCCAGGAGTTGCGCAGACAAGTTGAGCAGGAATGCGAGGCGATGATGCAAGCTACTCTGGCGGAAATTGACCAAAAGCGCCGCAGTTGTGAGGAGGAGTTGGAGCAGTTGCGACGAACTGCTATAGCTCAAGCTCAAGAAATCGAAAGTGGCGCGGATGAATACGCTGATACTGTCCTGGAAAATATGGAGAAGGATTTGCAGGAGATGTTAGGTATTATTGTCAATGGTCGCCAGCAGTTGCGCTGTAATACACCTCCTACGAATAGTAGAATTTAGTGACCTGTAACACCCAAGCTCATGTATCTGATTATCTTGACTTGATGCGATCGCCCAGGGGATAAAGCAGCACCTGGATAAGATCCCCCACTTCTATAAAAATTGATGGTGAGAACTCGGGGATATGAGTAACGAATAAAAGCGATCGCACTGGCGTTTTGTCAGTCAACAGTCAACCGTGATCACAGTTATAATCAAATCAACCTATACCTAAACTTTTATGACTAAATGGTTTAACACCGCAGGCCCCTGTAAGCCAGATATCCACTATACCCTACCCACCAGTGAACGGTTACCCCAATTAAAACGCTTGATTGACCAACAGAATTACTTTGTCATCCATGCACCCAGACAAACCGGTAAAACCACTGCCATGCTCACCTTAGCACAGGAATTAACAGCCAGTGGTAAATATACCGCCGTCATGGTATCCGCAGAAGTAGGTTCGCCCTTTCCCGATCAGCCAGAAGTAGCAGAACAGGCAATTTTAGGTGCTTGGCAAGATGCTATTGACTTTTGGCTACCAACAGAATTACAACCACCTTTTTTAACTAATGGTAATCCACCTCAACGTATCGGCTCTTTCCTCAAATCCTGGGCGGAGGCTTCTGTGCGCCCCCTGGTGGTGTTTATTGATGAAATTGACTCTTTGCAAAATCAAACTTTAATTACTGTCTTAAGGCAATTAAGGGATGGTTTCCCCCGTCGTCCCCAAGGTTTCCCCCAATGTGTAGCCTTGATTGGGATGCGGGATGTACGTGATTATAAGGTAGCCTCTGGTGGTAGTGATAGGTTAAATACCTCTAGCCC